>JBJXGA010000319.1:0-25375 GCA_046152955.1 Planctomycetales bacterium
TGGGTGACTTTCTGAAATTCGTGGCCGCACTCGGAGGCCACCTGGGCCGCGCCCATGATGGACCGCCTGGCCCCGAAATCATCTGGCGCGGAATGCGCCGTGTCTTCGACTTCGCCATCGCCTGGGAACCCCGGACCGCAAATGCGAAACCAACGACTGGCGATGGTTGTGTATAAGGATGAGAGCTCCGCTTGGGAACGCCCTTTCCGAAGCTCCGCTTCGATCGCGGTTTGGTTACCACAACCAGAAGCGACATTGTCCAACCTCCACTTTCGACGATTGCGCTGCGAGACCACCACGTAATCAACGAAGCGGAGCTTCGAACGAGGTGCGACGAGGTGCGATGTCGGGAGCCGCCGACAGCGGACCCGCGCCACAAAGCCTGGGGCCGGCCAGCGCGTAGGTCAGCGTAGTAGGCCAGGCCATGTCTTACGATGCGCTGGGTGATCGTGGGCGAGAGCGGCCACGGCGCGCGGCCGAAGGAGGCAGCGTGAGTCAGCACCGTCCACGAGAAGTGCGAAGCGGGATCTTGGATTTTGCGACATTGGCCAGGTTGCCACGTGAATCGGAGCGCTGTATCGGGAGACCTGCGGTCAGCGGCGTGTGGCTCGCTCGGGAGACCGGCCAGAACCGGTAGGAGGCCGACCAGAGCGGCAGCCCAGGTGCAGCGGATCGGTGATTGCCGGGAGCCTCCCCCCATCCTTCCGGCCAACGGGCGTCAATAACGTGATGGCGCTTCTCATGCACTGGCGGCAAAACAAAGACACCCGACCCCATTTCCACTCTCGGTTGAGCCAGATCACGGGTTTATTGCTGCTGGCGCCGGAAATTCAGGAGGACGTGCCTTGCGTATCGCGAGATCGCCGAGTTTGGTAGCCTTTCTCGCACAAGCGGGCTCGGCGAGCGACGAATGGCGGACTTCGCACGGCGGCGCTTTGCGATTGCATGCAATATGGCCAATCCTTTCTTCGAACATCCGATCCAGAATTCACCCTACGAGTCTCCCCAGCGGCACTGGGAGCTCGATGAACACGGGCAGCCGACGCAGAAGATCATTGAGGCCCGGCGCCGTGCCGAATTCATCACGCCGATCCCGAAGCCGAAGAAGCGGAAAGGCAAATCCGAGAGCCAGCAGACACTGGTCTTCGACGAAGGACTGGGGCTTTCGACCAAGGAACAACAGTACGATCCCACTTCGATCATCAACGAGGTGCGTGGCTTCGTCGAACGCTGGCGTACCCTCACGAGCCCCAGGGAGTGGCAGGTTACTCCGGAAACGGCCCGCTTGCTCCAGCACTGGCGAGCGCACAAGTTCGCGGGCGTCCGTCCGTTTTTTTGCCAGATCGAAGCGGTGGAGACGGCCATTTGGTTGTCCGAAGTCGCTCCGCACTCGAAGGCGGGCAAGCGGTTGCTCGAACACGTGGCCTCGGCGAACCGCGACGCCAATCCCGAGTTGATGCGGATCGCGTTGAAGCTGGCTACGGGCGCGGGAAAGACCACCGTCATGGCAATGCTGATCGCCTGGCAGACAATCAACGCCGTACGCCGGCCCGGCAGCAAGAATTTCACTCGCGGGTTTCTCGTCGTGACTCCCGGATTGACCATTCGGGACCGGTTGCGGGTTCTGCAGCCCAACGATCCCGACAGCTATTACAAGGATCGCGAACTGGTTCCGAACGACATGCTGGAGGACATTCATCGAGCCAAGATCGTCATCACCAACTATCACGCCTTCAAACTCCGCGAACGGATCGAGTTGTCCAAGGGGGGACGGCAACTTCTGCAGGGGCGGCGGGGCGACGAACTCGACACGCTGGAGACCGAAGGCCAGATGTTGCAGCGCGTCATGCCCGATCTGATGGGGTTGAAGAATATCCTGGCGCTCAACGACGAAGCCCACCACTGCTACCGCGAGAAGCCGCAAGAGACCGACGACGAAGATCTGAAGGGGGACGACAAGAAAGAGGCCGACAAGAACAATGAAGCGGCCCGACTGTGGATTTCGGGATTGGAAATCATCAATCGCAAGCTGGGCCTGGCCCGCGTCTTCGACTTGTCGGCCACGCCGTTCTTTCTCCGGGGCTCAGGTTATGCCGAGGGAACGCTGTTCCCCTGGACCATGAGCGATTTCTCGCTGATGGATGCCATCGAATGCGGCATCGTCAAACTGCCGCGCGTCCCCGTGGCCGAGAACATTCCCGGCAACGAGATGCCCATGTTCCGCGACCTGTGGGAGAACATTCGCAAGGACATGCCCAAAAAGGGGCGTGGCAGCGGGGCGGAACTCGATCCGCTCAAGCTTCCCACCCGACTGCAAACGGCGTTGCAGGCGCTGTACGGGCATTACGAGAAGACGTTCAAACTTTGGGAAGAGCGTGGAATCAAGGTTCCCCCCTGCTTCATCATCGTTTGCCAGAACACCGCGATCTCGAAACTCGTCTATGATTTCATCTCCGGCTTCCATCGCACGAACGAAGATGGATCGACCACACTCGAGAACGGGCGTCTGGCCCTGTTCCGCAACTTCGACGAAACCACCGGCAATCCTCTGCCGCGTCCCAATACGCTGCTCATCGACAGCGAGCAGCTCGAAGCGGGCGACGCCCTGGACGACAACTTCCGCAACATGGCGTCCGACGAGATCGAACGCTTCCGTCGCGAAATCACCGAGCGCACCGGTGGCCAACGCAAGGCTGAGGATATTACCGATCAAGAGTTGCTCCGCGAGGTCATGAACACCGTCGGCAAGCCGGGCCAACTGGGTGGCGCCATTCGCTGCGTGGTGTCAGTCTCGATGCTCACCGAGGGCTGGGACGCCAACACAGTAACCCACGTTCTGGGCATTCGCGCGTTTGGCACGCAACTGCTCTGCGAGCAAGTCATCGGTCGCGCCCTGCGTCGCCAGTCCTACGATCTCAACGAAGAAGGGCAGTTCAACGTCGAGTACGCCGATGTGTTCGGCATCCCGTTTGACTTCACCGCCAAGCCCGTAATCGCCCCGTTGCAGCCTCCGCGTGAGACGATTCAGGTTCAAGCCATCCGTCCGGATCGCGACGCCCTGGAAATCCGCTTCCCGCGTGTCGAAGGCTACCGCGTCGAGCTTCCGGAGGAACGGCTCACGGCCGAGTTCAATGACGATTCCGTCCTGGTCCTAACGCCCGACCTGGTTGGCCCCTCCATCACGCAGAATTCAGGCATCATTGGCGAATCGGCTGACATGAGTTTGGCCCACCTGGGAGACATGCGGCAGTCCACTTTGCTGTTTCATGTCACGCAGCGCCTGCTGTACACAAAGTGGCGCGATCCTGGCGAGGAACCAAAGCTATACCTGTTCGGCCAGCTCAAGCGCATCACCAAGGAGTGGATCGACACGTGCCTCGTCTGCAAGGGGGATACTTATCCCGCCTTGTTGATGTACCAGGAACTCGCCGACATGGCCTGCAATCGTATCACGGCGGGGATCACGCGGGCGTTTGGCGACAATCGCCCCATCAAGGCCCTGCTCGACCCGTACAACCCGACCGGCTCTACCGCCCATGTCCGGTTCAACACCAGCAAGACCGATCGCTGGGAAACGAACTCCGAACGCTGCCACATCAACTGGGTGATCCTCGACAGCGACTGGGAGGCCGAATTCTGCCGCGTCGCCGAATCGCATCCGTTAGTTCGTGCCTACGCGAAGAACCACAACCTGGGGCTGGAGGTTCCGTACCGTTACGGCAGCGAGACCCGCACGTACCGGCCCGACTTCATCGTTCTCGTCGATGACGGCCACGGCACGCTCCCGGATGGAACACCGGATCTGCTGCAATTGATTGTCGAGATTAAAGGCTACCGCCGCGAGGACGCCAAGGAAAAGAAGTCGACGATGGACACCTATTGGGTGCCCGGCGTCAACCACCTTGGAACATACGGTCGCTGGGCGTTTGCCGAGTTCACAGAGGTCTACCAAATCGAGGCCGACTTCAAAGCCAAAGTCGAAGCCGATTTCAACAAGATGATCGATCAGCACTGCCTGGTGGGGGTGACCTAATGTCGGCAACCTTCAAAACGAATCCGGTCTATTTGGAGACGCTGTTACGCGCATGTGAAAGCGGCAAGTTGCAGCTGCCGGATTTTCAACGGAGCTGGGTCTGGGCTGAGGATCGAATTCTCAGCCTGATCGCATCCCTTTCTCGGGCGTTTCCCGTTGGGGCGCTCATGACACTGGAGTCGGGATCAGGGACAGCCGCGATCTTTGCACGCCGGCCGATCGAAGGGGCCCCCGCGGCCGCTGCTTTGGAAGAGCCGGACCAGTTGCTACTCGACGGCCAGCAGCGGATGACTTCGCTGTATCAGACCTGCATGCGGCAATTGGTTGTGCAGACGATCACGCCGGCGCGAAAGCTCGTCCGCCGCTGGTTCTACATCGACATCCAGAAGGCCCTGGAGAGCGACGCCGACCGCGAAGAGGCCATCTTCACCGTCCCTGACGATCGGAAGATCAAGACCAACTTCGACAAAGACATCCTGCTCGATCTTTCAACTCGTGACGCCGAGTTCGAACATCTGATGTTCCCGGCGAACCAGGTTTTCGACTGGGATGCCTGGCAGGAAGACTTCGGCGACTTCTGGATCGAGAGAGGCCAGCCTGAGCGCCGCCAACACTTCAAGGAGTTCAAGAATCGAGTCCTGCAGAACTTCAAGAGTTACCAGGTTCCGGTTATCGCCCTTGATCAGAACACCTCGCACGAAGCCGTCTGCCTCGTGTTCGAGAAGGTTAACACCGGCGGAAAGCCGCTCGACGCCTTCGAACTGCTCACGGCCATGTATGCCGCGAAGGGACACAAACTGCGGGATGACTGGCTGGGAGTCGACGGAAAGTCCGGGATGCAGAACCGCCTCGCGACATTCGGTCGGGCTGCGGAACAGAAGTTCGGAGTCCTGGAGAAAGTGGCCAGCACCGACGTGCTCCAGACCATCGCCCTGTTGCACACAAAAGCGATTCGAAAGGAGATGGAAGCCGCCGGCGCGAAAGAGAGCGAACTTCCGGCCGTGCGTGCTACCCGGCAATCCCTGCTCAATTTGCCGGTCGAGGCCTATCTCAAGTATCGCGAAGCGGTCGAGGAGGGCTTCAAGGCCGCCGCGAAGTTCCTGCGGCAGCAGTGCATCCATCGCGTCTTCGACCTTCCGTATCAGACTCAACTGGTGCCGCTGGCTGCTATTTTCGCGGACTTCGGCGACAAGGCTGAGCACGCGGCCAATCTTAGCAAGATCGCCCGTTGGTACTGGTGCGGTGTCTTTGGCGAGCTTTACGGCTCTGGAGCGGAGAGTCGCTTCGCCCGTGACATCGTCGAAGTCTCCCGCTGGCTCAATGGCGGGCCAGAGCCCTCAACAGTGCAGGACGGGATATTCCGGGCCGAGCGGCTCTACACCATGCGCACCCGGCTGTCAGCTGCCTACAAGGGGATTCACGCTCTGCTGATGCGCGAGGGGGCAAAGGACTTCCGCACCGGTCAGGGGTACGACACGACGGTGTTCTTTGACGAAAGTGTGGACATCCACCACATTTTCCCAGAGGCCTGGTGCAAATCGCAGAAGCTGAGCCCTCGGCTGTACGATTGCGTCCTCAACAAGACCCCCCTCAGCTACCGCACGAACCGCATCATCGGAGGCGTCGCCCCCTCGAAGTACCTGCAGAAGCTCGAAGCCGGCCGGAAGAACTCCAAAGGAGAGCCCGAAGACCCGCCACTCGACGGCGTCGTCCTCGACAAGTATCTCGCCTCACATTGCATTTCGCCGCGACATCTGCGGGCAGACGACTTCAGCGAGTTTTTGACCGAACGCCGCAAGGCCCTTCTGCAGCTCATTTCGAACGCCACCGGCCATTCGGTCAGTGAGGAAATCGCACTTCGGGAAGAGGGTGAGGAACTAAGCGATGAACTCGAGCGCGACACAGATGCCGACCCCGCGGCCGTCTGAACCACTGGAAAGAGTGAACCACGATGGCCAAGAAGAAAACGGCAGCCACCAAGACAGTCGAGACCCTCACGCACGAGGACGACAAGCGGAAGAACATCCCCACTGCTGAACTGCAGTCGGTCGTCGAGAAACAGCACCAGGGGCCAGTACGGGTCGAGTATGCGCGGCGGAATCGCGATCTCGATCCGCAGCTCGTCTGGCGGGGGAAGGACGAGCAGGACTGGTCCGATCTCGTCGTCCATGCCCCGCCCCTGTACATCCAGGAGAAGGTTCACCCGAAGGTGCTGATCGACGACTTGTTGCGGCAGTCGGCGGCCGAGAAGGAAGCGGCGGACAAGGCGGCCGGCAAAAAGCAGCAGCTCGACCTCTTCGCTGACTTCAATGGCATCCCCAAAGGGGCCGACAAGACCGAGTTCTACGCCCACGACCAGAACTGGTCCAACCGCATGATCCTCGGCGACTCGTTGCAGGTCATGGCGTCGCTGGCCGAGCGCGAAGGCCTGCGCGGCAAGGTGCAGTGCATCTACTTCGACCCGCCCTATGGAATCAGGTTCAACAGCAACTTCCAGTGGTCCACCACCAGCCGCGACGTGAAGGACGGCAAGGCCGACCACATCACCCGCGAGCCGGAACAGGTCAAAGCCTTCCGCGACACCTGGCGAGACGGCATCCACAGCTACCTCACCTACCTGCGGGACCGGCTTACCGTCGCGCGCGATCTCCTCACCGATTCCGGCTCCATCTTCGTACAGATCGGCGATGAAAATGTGCACCGCGTCCGGGCGGTCATGGATGAGGTGTTTGGCGACAGCAATGTGATCTCCCAGATCGCATTTCGGACGACCACTGGTCGGGCGAATGAATTTCTCGGCGCAGCGTCCAACTATTTGATCTGGGCAGCGAGGGACGCCTCACAATCAAAGTATCGTGCAACGTACCAAGACAAGTCTGCCGGAGCGTCCACTGAGCAACTCTACTCATTAGTCCGAGATGCGTCTGGCACAAGTTGGCGATTGACAAGGGAGCAGCGAGCCGAACCGACGTCCCTTCCGCTTTTTGCTAGAATCTTTCGACCGGACAATCTCACGAGTTCGCGTCCAGCTGGCGATGCAGACGTGCGCAGCTTTTCGTTTCGAGGCCGCAGCTACAACCCTGGAAAAGGGACATTCAAAACTGAATTGACGGGACTAACGCGGTTGGGAAAGTCGGATCGATTGTGGCCGACTACTCAAGGAACACTTCAGTATGTCAGGTTCCTAGAAGATTTCCCGGTAATTCCATTTTCGAACGTTTGGACTGACACAGGAACAGGGTCATTTACAGAAGAAAAGGTGTACGTCGTTCAAACCAGCACAAAAGTCATCGAACGCTGCATCTTGATGACCACCGACCCTGGAGACCTCGTGCTCGACCCGACTTGCGGCTCCGGCACCACCGCCACCGTCGCCGAGCAATGGGGCCGCCGCTGGATCACGATTGACACCTCTCGCGTGGCGCTCGCGCTGGCCCGTGCCCGCATCATGGGCGCGCGCTATCCCTTTTACCTGTTGGCCGATTCCCGCGAGGGCCAGCTCAAGGAAGCCGAAGTCACCCGCACCGCGCCGAGTTCGCAGCCCGTGCAGGGGAGCATCCGCCACGGCTTCGTCTATGAGCGCGTGCCGCACATCACGCTCAAGTCCATCGCCAACAACGCGGAGATCGATGTCATCTGGGAGAAGTGGCAGGCGACGCTGGAGCCGCTCCGCGAAAAGCTGAACGCCGCGCTCAAAAAGACGTGGCAAGAGTGGGAGATTCCCCGTGAGGTTCCCTCCGACGACGACAAGGGCAAGTGGTCGGACGCCGCGAAGAAACTGCATGCTGACTGGTGGCACGTCCGCATCGCTCGGCAGAAGGAGATCGACGCCAGCATCGCCGCGAAGGCCGAATTTGAATACCTCTACGACAGGCCGTACGAGGACAAGAAGAAGGTCCGCGTAGCCGGTCCTTTCACGGTGGAAAGCCTCAGCCCGCATCGGATGCTCGGTGTCGATGAGAACGACGAACTGATCGATCCGCTACAGCGACCAGTCGGACAGGATGGCGACCGCCAGTCGTTCGATCAGATGATCCTGGAGAATCTCAAGACATCCGGCGTCCAGCAGGCCCACAGGGACGATCGGATCACGTTCATCGCTCTCACACCCTGGCCAGGGGATATGGTCTGTGCCGAGGGGCGGTATCTCGAAAGGGATGCCGAGAAGCGGGCCGCGATCTTCATCGGCCCGGAATTTGGCACCGTGCAACGCCAAGATCTGGTCCAAGCCGCTCGCGAGGCGGGCGACGCCAACTTCGATGTGCTGATCGCCTGCGCCTTTAACTACGAAGCCCACGCCACCGAGTTCAACAAGCTCGGCCGAATTCCGGTGCTCAAAGCCCGCATGAACGCCGACCTGCACATGGCCGACGACCTGAAGAACACGGGCAAGGGCAACCTGTTCGTGATCTTCGGCGAACCGGACATCACGATCCTGAAGGAATCGGGCGACCAAATGCGTGTGAAAGTGAACGGCGTGGACGTGTTCCATCCGAACACCGGCGAAGTCCGCAGCGACGGTGCCGAAGGCATCGCCTGCTGGTTCATCGACACCGACTACAACGAAGAAAGCTTCTTCGTACGTCACGCCTACTTCCTGGGCGCGAACGATCCGTATAGCTCGCTCAAGACCACGCTCAAAGCCGAAATCAACGCCGACGCCTGGGCCACGCTGAACAGCGACACATCCCGCCCGTTCGACAAGCCCAAGTCCGGCCGGATTGCGGTGAAGGTCATCAATCACTTGGGCGACGAGGTGATGAAGGTGTTCCGGGTGGCGTAGTCAAGAGGGAACAGCAGGCGGGCAGACGACGATGAAACCAGACATGTCTGAATCCGGCTATGGGTTCGCCGTACCGAACCCGAACACTCTATGGCGACTCATCGTTTGCGTTAGGCACGACCTGACCTACTCCCGTTGCCCGGCGTTTCCTGACTTATGGCACTCAACTCAATGGGCCGAAAAGTGGAGGCCAATTCGTAGTTTTTGGGTCAACCGCCGCCTCCAGAAAACTAGTAGTAAACCACCCATATTGATAGACGGGCAATCCAGGTGCAACGACATGCAACTGGAAATGAAGGTGAGCGCCTCTCGACTGACCAGAATGGCCCGACAAGGCAATTCTGTCCCCCTTTTTTACGATCTGATTCATCGCAACAAGGTTCTTCTCATGATGGGCATAAAATGTATAGTATCGTTTGCCACTCTTGCTTGTACCATGATAGACGACGATATGGCTCCCAAATTGATGGTGATTTCCCTGGAATACAACGCGTCCGCGCGCTACTGTATAGACGTTTGTCTTATCATCCACCGCATAGTCGATTCCCAAATGCCGTTTTCCCTTACCGTGATCATAAAATCCACGGCTGATTTCTACTTTTACACCAGGGTCAAAAGACGGCAGAAAAACGCCTTGCCCTGCAGTCACCGGAATAATGTTCTGGGCAAGTGCCGGAGATGCGACTCCCACCGTTATTCCGATAATGCTAACTGCTATTAACAATTCAATAAGTGTGAATTCCCCAGAGGGATCGATTCTGTTTCCTGGATCGAGAACTGCATAAACATAGGGATGCTGAGACAAGGGCTTATTCCGAATCCCAGCAAATGGGTCACGCCCAAAGAAGCTGCCACCCTCAACATTCAGGTACCGTGCCCGCAGGTAGTCCAGTCCCACACCGAAGTCGCGTTGTTCCCCCGCAAATAGGTACAGGTTCGACGTCGTGCCTTGTTGGGCAATCGTCCGACCAAACGCCTCGTACGTGTACCGATCGGTGACCAGACCCAGCGGGTCGGTCAGAGCCCGCGTGCTCCCCAGCCCGTCGACCAGGTAGAACGACTTGGCGGTGGGGAGGGTGCCGGGGGTGGGGTTGGGCTGGGCTTGGCGGGACTGGCTGATGAGGTCGTGGCCGTGGGTGTAGCTGACCAGGATCAAGCCGCTGTGGGTGTACTCAAGCAGGACTTGTGCGTAGGGTTGAACCGTGTCGAGGAGGTAGCGCGTTTCTTCCTCGCTTCCGGGGGGGCCGGCCAGGTGTGTGATCTGCGCGACTCGCAGGCCGTCGGGGTTGTAGTGGTTTTCAATGTCGATCGTGCCGTCGGTGTCGACGGCGGCCAAGCGGTGGTCGTAGTCCCAGTGGTAGATGATTTGTCCTGGGCTGGCGCCGCCGGAGGTGGTCTTGGAGAGCGTGTCGCCGGCGTCGCTGTAGGTGTACGTCGTGACGACAGAACCGAGGGTTTCGGTGAGGAGCCGGTCGTTCTCGTCGTAGGTGCTGCTGGTGGTCCCTTCGGCGCTGTCAGAGCGGGTCAGGCGGTTGCCGACCGGGTCGTAGGTGTACGTGATCGTCCGGTTGCCGGCGGTGGCGTCGAGGATCGATTCGCCGGTCAGGCGGTCGAGCCCGTCATACGTGTAGTTCACCCGGCGGCCCCCCGCTTCAAGCACGCTGTCGCGGCGGCCGGTGGCGACCAGCGTGTAGTCGTAACTGGTAAGGACCGCTCCCGCGCTGTTCTTGTTGACCAGCGCCAGGAGGCGGCCCAGCGCGTCGTACGTGCGGGTCTCGGTGACGCCGCTGGGATAGAAGGTCCGCGTCAGGCTGCCCCTGGCATCGTAGTCGTAGGTCGTCACGCCGTTGGCGGGATCGGTGACGGTCGCGAGGCGGTTCAGTGCGTCGAACGTGTAATTAGTCGTCTGCGGGGCGTTCCCCGGAACGTGCGTCGTCACCGACGTGCGGTTCCCCGCGGCGTCGTAGGTCCAGGCGATCGTCGTGCCGTCGGGGTCGGTCCGCAGAATCAGCCGGTCGCGGAGGTCGTACTCGAACGTCGTCGTGCCGCGCGCGTCGTGTTCCGCCTCGCGGCGGCCCGTCGCGCCGTACTCAAACGTCACGGTGCTGCCGTCGGGATAACGTTTGGCCACGAGGCGGTTCCGCAGGTCGTATTCGAACGTGATGGCGTCGCCGTTGAAATCGACGGAACGCGACACATTCCCGGCGTCGTCGTACTCGGTCGTCGAAATCTGTCCCATGGGCAAGTTCGTTTGCACCTTGCGGCCCAGAAGATCGTATTCGTATCGGGTGACGTGGCCGTTGGCGTCGGTCTGCGTGACCAGGTTCCCCGCTTCGTCGTAGCCGTACTGCGTGCGCTGGTTGAGCGCGTCAACCACGGCGGTCAGCCGCCCCAGCGCGTCGTATTCGTAGCGGGTGACGCGACCGAGTTGATCGGTTTCGGTAGCGACGCGTCCCAGGGCATCGTAGCCGCTGGAGCGGGTGGTGGCGTCGGCGAACTTGGTTCCCACCTGCCGTCCGAGCGCGTCGAGCAGGAACGCCGTCGTGTGACCCAGGGCGTCGGTCGTCGAGACGACGCGTCCGGCCGCGTCGTACGTGGTGTGCGTTTCGTTCCCCAGGGGGTCCCTGACGAGCGTCTGCCGGCCGGCAGCATCATACGTGAACTCGGTGCGGTGGCCCAGTTCGTCGATCTGTGCCGCGACGCGCCCGGCGGCGTCGTATTCGGTGCGGGTCCGCGGGTTGTCGCTGTCGTCCCCTGGCGTATCGTCGGGAAGGATCGTTTCGAACAGCCGGCCCACTTCGTCGTATGTAAACTTCGTGACCACCCCCGCCTCGTCGGTGCGGGCGATGGCGTGACCGGCGGCATCGTACTCGGTCGATGTCCGCGGATTGTCGGTGAGGTCGCCCGGCGTGGCGTCGGGGAAGATCGTCTGGACAAGTTGGCCGCGGTCGTCGTAGACGAACTGCGTCTTGCGGCCCAGCGCATCGATCACCGCCGACTGCTGGCCCAGGGCGTTGTACTCAGTGCGAGTCGTGTGCCCCAGCGGATCGGTGACGGCGATGGCGCGGCCGCTAAGATCGTACTGCGTTGTCGTGACGACGGGCGTCTTCACGCCGTCAATTGTGACGAACGTCGTCTGCGTGAGCTGGTTGCCGTTGTCGTCGTACGTGTAGAGCGTGTCGTTGCCCTGGGCGTCGGTCTGCCGCACGAGCCGCCCGGCGCCGTCGTAAACGAACGTCGTCCGATTCCCCGCCGCGTCGATGATCGCCGTCTGGTTGCCGGCGCCGTCGTACTCAAAGCGGGTCACGTGGCCCGCGGCATCGGTCGTTTTCACCAGGTTCGTCCCGGCGTATTCGTTGGTCGTCGTGTTCCCCAGCGGGTCGGTGACGGTCGCCTGGAGCGAGACGACCTGCGCCCCGCGGACCTGATCGAACAGGCCGGGGCGATGGGTGACGTAGGTGTACGTGGTGACGCGCCCGAGCGGGTCGGTTTCCGTAAGCACGTCTCCCAGGCTGTTGTAGGTGTAAGTCGTCGTTTCCCCCAGGTCGTTGGTCTCGGTCAGCGTGTTGTTCGCGCCGTCGTACGTCCGGGTCGTCTTTTGACCAAGGTGGTTGATCTCGGTCACCACGTTCCCCCGCACGTCGTAGACGAATGTCGTGGAGTGGCCCAGTTGGTCGGTGACCACCTCGATCGCCTCGTCGGGCCTGTGCGTCAACGTCACCTGCCGTCCGGCTGCGTCGATGAGCGTGATCAGGCGTCCCTGGTCGTCGTAGTCGGTACGGACTCCCTGGCGCCCCAGCGGGTCGATCACTTCGGTGAGGAAGTGCGGCCGGCCCGGTTCCGCATAAACGAACTGTGTCCTGTTCCCTTCGCGGTCGGTGACGCCGACCAGGTCTCCTTTGGCGTCGTATTGGTAGCGGATCTTGTTCTGCAGCGGATCGACGGCGGCAATGACGCGTCCCTGCGGATCGCGCTCGAACGTGATCCGGGGACCGCGATTGCTGGCGATCGCCTCGTCGGTGAACGTGAGGCGGTTGCTGGAGGGATCCTCCAGGTGGAGCAAATCCCCCGTCACGGCGTCGATCGTGTATTTCAGCCCCTCTTTCGTGGTGAGGTAGAAGACGCCACCGAAGTTGAGGCTGTCGGTGGGGTTGTAGTTCAGCGCCCCGCCGGAGACAAAGGCGTAGAATTCGCCGAACTCATTGCGCTTGAGCGTGGCGTCCGGAACGGAGAGTCGGTTGGTGACCCCTGGATCGGAGTCGAAACTCGGGTTCGACAATCCCAAGAACGAGCCGGCAAACCCCGGCACCGGCGTCGGCTTGAACGTGAACCCCTCACGCTTCCCTCCCGGCAGCGTGACGTACACGCGCGAGCCGTTGCGGTAGGCATTGTAGACGCCGTATTCCTCGTCTCCCGTCGGAGGGACGCTCGTCCGGAGGTGCATGTCGCGGAATTCCAGCCGCCAGCCGTAGCCCAACTCGCCGTTCTGCGGGGCATTCAGCGAATCGTACGTCCGGCTGACGGTGATCGGAATGCCCGAGACTGGAACCGAGAGATCGGTGAACGAGAGTGTGAAGTTCCCCAGCTTGAGATCGCCAGCGACGTCGACAATCGTGTCGGTGCTCGATTCGTTTCCACCCAGGTCCTTGGCGAAGAGGCGCAAGACGTAGGGACCGTTGGCCAGACCGGTGGGGTCGAAGACCCCCAGTTTGCTGCCATTGACAGTCTGCGTCCCGCGGAAGAGCTCGATGAACTCGTTCGTGCCGACCGGCGCCGCCAACAGGGAGTAATAGTTGAGGTTGTCGTCGGCGACGGTTCCCATGACGTCGACGCGGTCCCGGATCGTCTTGCTGCCGTCGGGAGCTGTGATTTCGACGACAGGAAACGTCTCGTCGTAAACCAAAACGTGCAATGTCGTCGAAGCCAGTCCCGTCCTGCCGGCGGCATCGGAGGCGCTGCCGACAATGGTATAGTCTCCGGCCGGTTCGGCGCGCAGCGTGATCCGACCATTGGCATCCAGCGGCACCGGGTTGCCGTTGATCGTCAGGCCGATCGACGCCACCCCCACGTTGTCGGTCGCCGTGACGACGAGCGTCACCAGATCGCCGACGTAGACTGGGTTCTGACTCACCACCAGATTGACGCGCGGGGACTGCACGTCGGCGGCGACGAACAGTTCGAATTCCTGTTCGATAAAACCGCCGCGGTTGTCGGCGACGGTCAACTTGACGCGGTGCGTCCCGGCGTCGTCTTTGTCAGTCTGCCAGCGAAGGCGGCCCAGCGCATCGAGCGTCATGCCGGCCGGCCCCTGATTGAGCGCCAGAGTCAGCGGATCGCCGTCCGGGTCGCTGAACTGCACGTCGTAACGGTACAGGAGACCGGCGGTGAGGGTGTTCGGCGCGGTGGAGGAGATCGTTGGCGGACGGTTGTTGTCGGCGACGGCGATCTCGAACGATTGCGTCCCCCCCGCTCCGGAGGGATCGACCGCGGCGACCGTGACGCGCTGCGTCCCCACCTGATTGGCCGAGGGGGTCCACGAGACGGCGCCCGACTGTGGATCGATCGTCATCCCGGCGGGATGGGCATCGAGGCGGAATGTGAGCCGGTCGCCATCGGGGTCGCTGGCGGTCACCTGGTAGGTGTACGGTTTACCCTGCGTGGCGGCCTGGCTGGGGGTGGAGGTGATGACGGGGGGGCGGTTGCTCGTGGCGGCAACGACGACTTGCCACGACTGCGAGGCGGTCCCTCCCTGGCCGTCGGCGACGCTGACGGTGACGCTTTGGTTGCCGAGCTGCTGCGCGGTCGGGGTCCACGAGACGAGGCCGCTGTCGGCGTCGATCGTCATGCCCGCCGGTTTGACAGCGAGCGAGAAGGTCAGTTGGTCCCCTTCGGCGTCGGTGGCATGTACGGCGTACACATACGGCTGCCCCACGACGGCGGTCGTGAGGGGCGCTGACACGATGTTGGGGGGGACATTGACCGCGCGGACGGCGATGCTGTACGTCTGCGTGGCGTAACCGCCAGCCGAATCGCTGGCGCGGAGCATCACCTGCTGCGCGCCGGTCTGATCGGCACCGGGAGTCCAGCGGATTGTGCCGCGGACGGCGTCGATCGACATTCCACTGGGAGCCGCATCGAGCGAGAACGCCAGCGGGTCGCCGTCGGGATCGCTGGCGACGACGTCGTAGGCATACGACCGGCCGACGGTGGCTGTCCCCGGCGGATTGGAGCTGATCCCGGGAGGCTGGTTGCTCGTCTGGGAGACGACCTGGATCTTGAACGACTGCGTGACGGAAAGTCCGCGGCCATCTGCGACGGTGACCGCCACATCGTTGGCGCCAAACTGCGCGGCAACCGGTCTCCAGGAGACCAAGCCCGTCGCGTCGATCGACATCCCGTCCGGTTTGGTGGCCAGACTGTACGTGAGCGGGTCGCTATTGGGATCGCTGGCGACCACCTGGTAGAGATACGTATCCCCCAAGCGCACGCTGCCGCGCGGCCGGGAGGTGATCGTGGGAGGCTCGTTGGGGGCGGTAGCGACGACCGGCAGATCGAAGAACTGCGTCGTGGCCGCCCCATGTCCATCGTCGGCGGTGATGGCGACATGCGCGCTGCCCACCTGGCCGGCCGCCGGCGTCCAGCGGACCAGCCCCGTGCCGGCATCGATCGTCATGTTGTCTGGTTTGGCATCCAGCCGGAACGTGAGCGGATCGCCATCGGCATCCTGCGCCAGCGCCTGGTACTGCCAAGGGACGGCAACCACTGCCGGCCCCTTAGGCTGCGACGTGATGACGGGTGCGGTGTTAGCGCGGCTGACGACGAGCTCTAGCGATTGCAGGTCGACGCCCCCTTTACCGTCGCTTACACGCAGGACGGCGTCGAAAGTCCCCTCCGCCGGTGGCGTCCAGGTCACGACGCCGCTGAAAAGCTGGACAGTCATGCCCGCGGGGGCGACCACCAGGTCGTACGTGAGCAAGTCGCCTTCCGGGTCGATCGCATCGGCGTCGTATCGGTACTCCTGCCCGATGATCGCCGCTGGCGCCGACGTCGAGATGAAGTGCGGCGAGGTATTGAGCGACTCGGCAACTTCGATGGTGAAGCTCTGCACTGCACGACCGCGCTTGCCGTCGTCGACCACCACCTGGACGGGGCGGCGGCCCGAATCTTCCGAAGTGGGGTTCCATGCGATCAGGCCCGTTGCGGAATCGATGGTCATGCCGAGCGGAGCCACCCGGAGCGCGAACGTGAGTAGGTCGCCATCCGGATCGACGGCGTCGACGTCATACTGGTATGCGAGCCCTTCACTGGCCGCAATCAAAGGCGATGACGTGAATACCGGTGCAGCATTCGGGCTGGCCACGCTGAACCCCGTGGCAAACCGATTGTTTACTTCGTCGCATTCGCCGACGCGACCATGTCCGGTGCCGTCGTCATCGGAAACAATCCACAAATCATGGATCCCGGCAGCCACCAGGCTGATCGCGACGTCTTCGTATTCCCCAGGCGAGAGGCGTCGGGTGGTGGCTGCAACTCCCAGCAATTGCCCACCGACTTGAGGGTCGCCATCGTAGAGGGCGATCTTGACGCCCGCATTTACGAACTGCGAGCCGCCGTTCCCGATTCGCACCGTTACGGCAACTTTGTCGTCCTGTAGTGCCGTTCGATAAAATGACGCGGTGAGATCTGGCGCCAGGTGTGCCTCGGCGGGATCGGGAAACGCATTCAACCGGTAGGTATTGCTGGTCTGCCAACTATTCTGTTCGAAGCGCGGAATACTGCCGTCGTCGTTGATGTTCGTGACGTGATAGGAATGTTGGTTCCAAATCTGGCGCGTGCCGACCCAGGTGTCGGTTTGATCGCCGATGACGAAGATGCCGGTGCGGTTGCCCAAGTAGTACGAATTGGCAATGACGACGATCTCGGCGTTCCCGTCAGCGTCGACATCGGCAATCACTGGCAATTCGTATGTGGTCCCTGAACCTCGCGGAAATGTGTAGAGAACTGTTCCGTCGGTTCCACGGTAGATTCGCAGGTATAGCTCGTCGGCGTACACGACTTCTGCTTTTCCGTCTCCCTCGAAGTCGAAGACCGAAGAGCCGGTGAGACTCGACGAATGATCCTGAACCTGACTTTTCCACTTCTCGCTTCCGTCGGTCTCGAATACTGTATAATAGCCCGCTCCAGCCACGCCGATCTCCGGCTGACCATCGCCGTCGAAATCGGCAATCGTGGGCGCTCCGCCGTTGCCGCCCCCAGGGATCCGATTGGGGCCCCACAGAACGTTGCCGACGTGGTCGAGCAGATACACCCAGCCAGACGAAACAACGACAATCTCGGGGTACGGATCGGCATCAAAATTGCCTACTGCCGGAAATCCATCCGTGATTCCCGCGTTCCAGTAAACCGTGCCGTTGGAACGATAGGCCGTCCTTGCGGCGACAATTTCCGGCGTGCCGTCGAGATCCAAGTCAGCGACGATTGATAGCGGGCCAAGGCCGTTATCTGCGCGCCCGAAGCCGCCGTTCATGATTCCTTGCCATTGGATAGTTCCATTGGCATTGAGTACCGTGCTGCCGATGATGATCTCGGGGACACCGTCATGATCGAGGTCCGCCAGAGCAGCACTCCCCCAATTCATGCCGCCAGATATCAACGGACCGAGCCATCGAACGGTGCCATCGTGGTTGAATGCAATGGGCACGCCACTTTCGTGCTCGGCGATGATTTCAGGAAAGCCGTCGTTGTCGATATCACCAACAGCGATGCCCGCAATCGGCCATACTTTATAAAGCGGATCTGTCACGGTCCATAACTCATGGCCATCGGATCCACTGATCGCGCGCAGAAATGCGTTGGAGCCGCCGAACGAATTGAATGTGCTAAAAACGATATCCGGAATTGCGTCCCGATCTAGATCGATCACTGCTGGGGTCATCATAACTTGATCCGACTCCGGCCTGACGGCGAAAGTGCTTTTGTTCCATTCGACTGCTGGATTGAACAACCCTGGGACCGGCATGGCCAAGCATGTGCGCACGATGTAGTTATTGGCCTCGTTCGTCTCAGCGATGATGCCGGCGCTGTCGGCAAATGCGAAGATGCGATTGTCGAAGAAGAGCGCGGTCCCCGAAAACTGGGCGCTCACTGTGAGGGCTCCACCAACCGGCATGACGGTGTTGACGGTGGCCGTACCAAACAGGTTGTCGAGGCCTGGCTCGTAGATTCCCGTGCCGTTGCGGTCTTCGAAAAATGCCACTTTGAAGGGATCGGTAATAGCGTCGCCACCAGCATTCAGCAGGGTTGCCGAAATCGTGCCCGAAACCGTGAGGAGTTGCTGATCGAAAACAACGCCCGTTTCGTCGAGGTCAGTGAATTGCAGGTCAATATTGGGTGACTCAAGCGATTGTCCGCGCACGCCGACGATAAATTGCTGCGTGGCGATACCTCCGCGACCATCTTCGACACGGAGACCGATCGAGCGATTGCCAATCTGGCCCGCAATCGGCGACCACTGGATGACCCCTGTCTGCGAATCAATCGTCATGCCGGTGGGAAACTCACCAGAAACAAGCGAGAAGGTGAGCGAATCGTGATCGGGGTCAAACGCGTCAACATAGTAGACGTAGGCCTCACCGACACCAGCAGACACGACCGGCACCGACGCGATCACCGGCGGGCGATTCGGCAGCGGGTTGTTCACCGTCACGACGTAATGCTGATCGGCCCCCGCGCCGCGGCCGTCGGTGACGCGAATTGTGATTGAGGCGGTTCCCTGGTCGGCGGACTGCGGCGACCAGTTGATGACACCGGTGTCGGCGTCGATCGTCATTGCCGACGGCGCTTCGAGCAGCGTGTAATGCAGCGGGTCGCGATCGGGGTCGGTGGCGTCGGCGTCGTAGCGGTACGTGCGGCCGACGGTCGCTTCGAGAACCGGCAGGCTGGTGAAGGCGGGGGGCTGGTTGAGCTGCCCAAGCAGCGTGAGGTCGAACTGAAACCGCTGGCGGTCCGGATTGAAGAAGGTGAGCGTCTGCTCGCCCGTTGAATCGCTTGGGGCCAGCGTGCCGATGGGGACCAGGTGCGAGTAGTCGTAATACGGCAAGCCATCGGGGGTCGTGCCGGTCTGGCCGCGGACGAAGACTCTGGGATCAGTGAGATGATCGACCCCCACGAGGAGCGGCGCATCGGCGACGTACTGCCCGACGTTGCGGACGGCGGTGTCGGTGAAGAGCGTGTTGGCCTTCTCGTTGAACGACGTGCGGGCGTACAGCCCTTGCAGGCTGCCGGTGACGTCGGCGAATTGGGAGAAGTCGATCTGGCCGGGGGGCGTGCCGGTGAGGGTCAAGGTTGTGCTGGCGAATTGGCCGTACGTGTCCGTCGTGGAAACGCTATACGTGTGCTGACCGGCCGCGACCGTCAATTGTGTGAAGAAATTGCCAGCCGCGTCGTAGGACGTAACGGGAGATCCGTCGACGAGGACGGGAGCGTCAGCGATTCCGCTGGCAAGAATGGTCGTGCCGGCGTTGAAGGAGCTTCCGTCAAGCGGAGAAGTGATTTTGATTGTGGGGGGGGCCGGCCAATAGAATTCCAGATCGCTGATCAAGTCAGGTACAGCAGTTGTCCCGGCATCGTGTGCGTTCAAGCTGGAATCAAACGTCCACCGTCCGATCAATGGCTGCTGGCTGACATGGTTGGCAACGTAGAGGTCGCCCCACGGACTGAATGCCATGCCAACGGGGCTATTGATTGCGCCAGTCTCGATTTGTCCGTTCGGCGAAGCATTGTGTGACGAATCGAACGTGAAGCGGGAAATCGTTCCAAACGAATATCCGTCTGGGTTCGCTACAAACAACTCACCCCACTGGCTGAATTCCAAATCGTGGGGGTTGTTCAGCCCGACGCCACTGATGATGCCATTCGGCATCGCAACCCCGTCGGCATCAAAGATAAAGCGGGCGATCGAATTCGTGCCGATTTGTGTTACAAACAGCTCGCCCCAAGGACTGACAGTAATTCCGCGATCAAAATGACCGCCCGGGTTCGGACTCTGAACGTCTGGGATGTCGCCGTTGGGAGTTACATTGCCGTATCGATCGACCAGGAACCGTAGGATATTGCCGCCGCCCTGATTCAGAACAAACAACTCATTTCCACGAAACGCGATTCCAAACGGCGTGCTGAAAGAGCTGGAGGGAATGCCAGCGCTTGGCTTCAACTGGCCATCGATGTCGACAAAACCCGTGAGTCGGCCATTTTGGGTACTGCCGTTGCCGCGATTTGATGCGAAGAGCTGGCCGAATGGACTGATCGCCAAGCCAAATACACTGTCGAAACTGGAATCGACGATCGAAGTCTCGAACGTCAGAACGCCATCTGGGTTGACGTCATATCGGTAAACTTTATTGTTCGCCGTGGCGTTGTAGTAATTTGTCGAGACAAACAGTTTGGCGTGTGTCGGCGTCCCGCTTGGCGATTCGGCCGTGGCTTTTTGGATCGAATCGTGCAGTGGCTGCACGGGACCGGACTCTGCTTGCACAAACCTCGCGTTTGCCACCGGAATTGAATTGCTGATTGCCTGGGCGCTGACTATGTTTTGGGTCGCTCCGGAAATTCGCGAGGCGGTAGTCTCAGCCGCGCTTCGTGACTTCATCTGCACGCACTCAATCGTCACCTGCGTGCCGGTGTCGCTGTCGTTGTTCACCAGCCGCAGCACCAGCGTGGCGGCGGTGCCGGCGGCGATGCCGGAAACGTCGAGCGTGATCGTGCCGCTGGTGGGGGTGGCTTCGCTGACCGTGGTTTCGGCGCCCAGAGCGGCGGGGAGGTCTTCGGTGATGTTGAAGAAGGAGTCGGCACCGGTCATGAAAGCGTGGACGAGCGTGTTCCCTTGTGCATCGACGAGGGCCGCTTCGAAGGCGTCGTTGACGAAACTGGGGTCGGTCGTGTCGAACGCCAGGTTGACGTACTCGATTGTCAGGACTGAGGGGGTGCTCGGAATGACGAACGTGCGGCGGAGCGTGACGAGGAACGAATTGCCTTCGCGCAAGGTGGCCTGGTTGTCGCCGTTGGCGCCGGGGGCCACTGTGACAGTCCCGACGCCGGGATCTGTGCCGCCGAACTGATTGACGGTCCAGTCGGCCAGGCCGTTTTCGAAGCCGCAGTCGATGACGATCGTGCGATCGAACGTGCTCGCGTTGCCCGCAACGTCGGTGGCGACGGTGGTGAAGTCGTTGCCACCGGCGAGCAGCGGGACGGCGGTGAACGCGAAGTCGCTGCTCGAATCGGCAACTGTCGTCAATCCCGGCGGCAGCAAGGTGACGTCGGCGCCGGGTTCGGTTTGGCCAACGAGCGCGACCATGTGCAGCGTCGTCTGGTGGTCGCCGACGGGAGGGGTGTCGGAAACCGGATCGAGGTCGAACACCGGCGCCGCGGGAGGGGTCGTATCAACCGTCACGTGGAGCGGCAGTGACGACGGACCGACGTTTCCGGCGAGGTCTTCGGCCGTGGCGGTGAAGGCGTAGGTGGCGTCGCCGAGCGGGCCTTGCGTCCGTTGCCATGAACCGTCGGATGCCGCTTCCCCGGCTGGCTGGCCGTCACGGTTCAGTTGCACGACGGCATCGGTCTCGGCACTGCCGACCAGCGTGATGCTCGCGTGGTTCGTGATGTCGTCGGTGGAGCTGCGTCCCGAGTCGTCGGCGGAGGGGAGATCGATCGTGGGGGCCGCGGGGGGAGTGGTGTCGACGATCACGGTCAACGGTTGTCCGTTTCCGCTGCGATTTCCCGCCACATCTTCGGCGGTTGCCGCGAAGTCATAGGAGCCGTCGGACAGCGGTCCCTGTTGGATTTGCCAGGGGCTTTCGGCAATTGTCTGGCCGATGGGCTGGCCGTTGCGAGTGAGACGGACGAGCGCACTGTGTTCGACCTCTCCCCCCAGCGGAAAACTCGACAATCTGGTGAGATTGTCGGTGGGGCTGATCCCTGTGTCATTGAAGGCGGGCAGATCGACGGTGGGGGGCGCCGGCGGCGTGGTGTCGAGCGTGAAGGTCAGCCGGGTTTCCAACGAGACATTGCCCACGGCGTCCCGGGCGCGGAACTTCAGGGTGTACGTGCCATCGGCAAGCAGGCGGCCCAGGGCCTGTTCCAGGCGAGCCCGCGTCAGGACGAATTCGCCGGTGGACTGGCGGATATCGAGAATATTTGCGAACGGCGTCGCGGGAGTTTCCAGCGCGACTTCCAACTGCGCCACCTTGAAATCGTCGATCGCCGTGCCGCGGATCGTGGGGTCGGACGTGATCTGGTCGCTGGGGTTGCGCCCCGTGTCGTTGCTCAACTGCACGGTGACGAAGGGGGGATAGATATCGGGAGACCGGAAGCCGCGGGTAAAGACTCCCAAATCGTCGCCGATCCCTGGACCGCTCCAGATGTTCCGATATCCCCCGCCAAAGGGACGCATGGCGGGAAACTGCTGGACTCCGGCGGCGGTCGAATTCACGAGTCGCTCGTCGGTCTGCGGCAGGTTATTGTCCCGGAACTCGCGGACGAAGACTCCGTCGGTGTCGCCGACGCCGTTGCCGCTCCAGGTGACGACCCATTCCTGTTCGGTGAACCAGACGATGATCGGATCGACCTGGTCGCCGGCGGTGGTCTGGTTGATCAGGATTTCGTTGCTCAGCGGGGTGCCGACCTGAAGTATCTGGCGTCCAAAGATCCCCCATCCGCTGGTGTCCTGGCTGTTCCCATTGCTTTGCCAGGCGAGTTGCACGACATGGCCGCTGCCGTTGCGGCCCATAGCGGGGGTTTGCTGGACGCCAGTCGTCGTCGAGTTGACACGGAACTCGTTGGAGAAGGGTTGGCTGGAGTAGGTGTAGGGGCGGGCAAAGATGCCGTCGGGATCTCCTGGGCCATTGCCGCTCCAGGCAACTTCGTATCCGACGTTGGGGAGAGAAAGGACAGCCGGTTCGGCCTGCGTCCCGGCGGTGGTCTGATTGACCAGGACTTCACCGGCGACGGGGTTTCCCTGGGCGTTGAAGACGCGCGTGAAGATCCCCTGTGAATCGCCGGTCCCCGCGCCGCTCCAGGCGACGACAAACTGGTCGGCGGTGATCCAGGCGATGGAGGGATCGGACTGGTCACCGGACGTGGTCTGGTTAATTCGAAATTCCGGTCCCTCTGGCGTTCCATTCCCGGAGAAGAGCCGCGCGAAGATGCCCGAGCCGCTGGGATCGAGTGGGTTTCCCACGCTTTCCCAGACGACGACGAAGCGCACGTTTCCAGACGTCCCGACGACGGCATTGCCGGCGGAGGTGGAGGGGGTGGTGCTGACGGAAATCTCGCCCCCCACAAGGTTGGACAGCCGATCGACCCGCCGCGCGGCGATGGTATCCCCCGACCCGTCGTTGGAGGTCCAGGCGATGATCAGGGTGCCGTCGGGGGAGACCGCGGCGGAGCGGTCGGCCCCGGCGGTGGACTGCTGCGTGCCGGTGATCGTCGCGTTGACCACCATCTCGGTGTCGAAGGCAGGGAACGCCAGGAGCGTTCGCTCTTCCAGCAGGTCAACCCAGGCGGCCACCAGCGACGGAGCGGAACCGCGACGCGTGCGCAATCGGCTGCGACGGCGTTGCGCGGAGCGCCCGAAGGCCCTGGGATTAAGCCGCTGAATCAAACCGTCGAGCCAGTGGGGAAGGTGCATCAGGGAACCTATAGCGGGCGCGGACAGGGGACCACCACAGCAATAACCCTATGCGTTGCTACGGAGAACGGTCGGGAAACGACTCACGTGGCGGTGCGAACGCAAGACCAGGCCAGCTCGATCGGGAACGGACGCTTGGAGATCGAGTGGGGAGCGTTTCGGATCGATTCGGCAAGCGCATTGGCCGAGGAAGAAACCGCGCCAGAATTGGCGACAGAACCAGAAACCCGAGTTGCTGAGACATGGCGATCCACACCGGATCGTCACGGTGTGGCCCTATAGACCGCGTCTGGAAACTGAGCGAACTTTGCCGATGCTACGGCAGGTTGGTGCCGAATGCAAGGAAATTGTGACGATTTTGTCAGGATTCTCAGCCGATGGCGATTCCCAAGGCGGCGGCGGTTTCCGGTGTCACATCGGGAGCAAGATCACGTTCGGACATCGCAGCCGGGCGGGCGCGCGGCGAACCGCCCGACTGTGGTCGGGCATGGAAAGCGCCTCCTGACAGCGAACCCGCGCCGCAATACTCGCGGCCGGCCAGGCTTTGCCTGACGCCGCGACAAGTGAAGATTGTGTGTCGCGATCTCAATCATCGGCACGGTTGTGCGCCGCATCCCAAGCCCAATTCCAATCCACTGGTTGGCTACTCCGCTGCGGCACATCCGACCGACTGTTCAATTCACCCCTGCACCAAAACCTTCGTCCAGCTCCGACGTCCGGTGGTAAGCGGCGCCGACCCGCTCGGTTTCGCGGAGCGATCCGGCGGAGGCCAAGTGCGGTCCGGCAACCTGGCCGTTGGCTGGTTCGATCCGGTGCCTTGAGCCAACTGCTCCCACGATTGCGGTGGGATCGGGGATCGCCTGGGGCGCGGAAAGGTCGAGTGTTTCATACTCCGACAGGTCGGCGTAGTTGTCTTCGCCGTAATCGTCGTAGGTACACACGTACCCAGGCTGCTGGGCCCGCACTTGCTCTTCGCGGAAGGCTTCCATGACCCGCGTCTGGATCAGTTCGCGGCAGCGGGAGTTGATGGGGTGGGCAATGTCGGCATAGAGCTTGGCGCGCCCTTCCGGATCCTTGCTGGCCCGCTCTTCCGTCAGTCGCGCCCCGCATTGATTGCAATAGAGCGCCCGCAGATGGTTTTTGGTGTTGCAGCGCGGGCAACGGTCGGTCAGTTTGCGGCTGGGCATCGCGACAAACGAACCCTTGGCCCCTTCGATGATCTTGAGATCGCGAATGACGAAACAGTGGTTGAACGTGATCGAGCAGAAGGCTTGCAAGCGCTCCTGCGCGTCTTCCATGAGCTTGATCCGGACTTCGGTGATTTCCACGTCCTGCCTCCTTTGAGGGCGACTTGCGCTATGGCCGACTCCTGGCTACAAACACGTCTCCCAGCCGCGTCGCCTTCAGCCGCGCTGCAAGCTGCAGCGCCTGGCGACGCGTTCGGCACAACCCGAAATAGCTGGATCCACTTCCCGACATGAGGTGCCCGACGAACGCCTGGCGGGCAAACCACTGCTTGAGGGTGGTGACTTCCCCGCTGAGCCGCTCGGCGGGCTCTTGCAGCCCGTTGTGCAGATACCGCGCCGCCCGATCGAGCCGACCCTGCGCGCAGGCATCGACCAGATGCGTCGCCGACCAGTCGATTTGCGACACGCGGCAATGTCGAAAGACCTCCGCGGTCGACAAGCCGCTGGGGGGCCGGGCGATGACGAAATGCAGACGTAGCGGAAGGCGTTGCGGCTCGACGAACTCTCCCCGACCGCGGCAAATGGCCGCCGGTGTGGGGCAAAGGAAAAACGGCACGTCGCTCCCCAGTTGCGCGGCCAACTCGTGCAGCTCGCGCCCCGTCAGGTCCAGCCGCCATAGGCGGTTGAGT
>JBJXGA010000322.1:0-19160 GCA_046152955.1 Planctomycetales bacterium
CCCTCTCCCGCGCCGGCGGGCGCCACGACCGCGCCCGCCAGGGCGGAGTGGGTCATTGCAGCAAGGCGGCGATGTCCCCCGTGAACGTCACGGAATAGACGAACCACTTGTCCTGCGGTTTGTAGAACAGGAACGTCCACGAAATGGCGCCACGCTCGTACTTGGCCAGGTAGGTCAACTTGAGAAACGCCTCGCCAAAAGTCTGCTGCGCGGCCAACTCGACCCCCATCGCCTTGCCGTCGCTGGCGGCGTTTTTGATCAGGCCCGGCAGTTCCTTGTTGAGCTGGTCGGCGATCGCCTTATCGAGAAACTGTCCTTCAAACGTTTCGGAAGCCTGCTTGTCTCCTTTTTGGACCCGAGCCAGCATCTGCTCACACTGCTTGGCGGGATCGTCAATCGGCTTGTCGGCCCCTTTCTTGTCCCCTTTCTTCTGGGCATAGGCCGCCGCCGACAACACCAACAGCAACAGACCCGCCCCCATTCCGAATCGACGCATGACTCCTGACTCCTTTGCTTGAGTGAAAACAGAGCAACAACACACACCATCACCGCCTGGGCAAACGCGCCTGTGGCAGGTCAATCAGTTCTTCGCGCCTGCTCCCCGTCGGCTGTCCGGCGGGAGAGGGTTGCCCCAAAGAGTTTTCCAAAAAGTGTCCCAATTCCTGGGCGAACAGGGCGTGCCCTTCGGGGGAGAGCGCCGCCGCGTGTTCCAGGTACAAACGCTCCGGCTGCGCGGCGCGGCGGAATGCCGGGGCCAGGTCGCAACAGGCCAGCCCCTGCACGCGGCAAAACTCAGCAACGATCTCGAACGGCCGCGTGCTGCGAAAATGTTCGTCACGCGACAGCCCCAACTGTTCCCGAACCCCTTCGCCGCTCGAGGCTTTGCTCGACACCTGCCAGGGGGCGGGACTGACCACCACGACCAGTTCCGCCGGCAGACTCTCCACCAGGTCACGGAGGTGGACCAACGGGGCCAGGGCGTGCTCGATGTGCGTCGACCAGTCGGGGGGATGATCTTCGAGCCACAGGTATTTTCCTTGCGGGGAGTCGATCGAACGAGCCGAGTCTCCCAGTGATTGATTCGCCCAAAAGCGGGTCAATTTCTGGCGGCACCAGACCGGCAGCAGAAACAGGTCGTCCGCGCGGTTCCCTTTGGACTTGCGCCCCGCCGCCGGCATTTCCAGGCCGGGATGGGCGCAACTGACCGGCAATCCGCCCCCCTGCATCACGGCCAGTCGTCGGTAGCGGTAATCGTCGCTGATATCGTCCATGGCGACGTGGATGATGACCAGATCAGGCTGCAGTCCCAGCAACTGCTGTTTGAACTGCAGGTAAGAGAGCAGGGGGCAATACTCCGGCACTCCCGCATTGAGTACCTCCACCTGTCGCGCATCGCGCGGGTGGAACGACTGCCGCAACCGCGCACAGTACGTCTCTTCCTCCGGCGTCTGCGATGCCAGCGTGGTTTCGTCTCCCAGGCAAATGATCCGATAGGTTCCCTGCGGCCGGGGAATCGCCACCTCTTTGCCGCGCAGTCCCAGGCTGTTGAGTTCCACCCGGATCCGTTCGTCCCGATCAGGGTGCCGGACGGCGAAATTGTGCGACGGTTTGAGGTGATGGTGGACCGACCACGATTTGCAGACGAGACCCTTGTCGTACAGATCGGGGCGGGTCACCTGGCCGGTCGCCGAATCGTAGACGCGCAGTCCAATTTCCGTGAGGCATCCCAGGAGCGCAAGCATCGCCAGCGCGTACAACAGGTGCCTGCACCAGGAAATACACGAACGAATCATCCCTGATTCTCGCGGAACGAACCGGCCATAAGGGGCGGGATCGTATCTCAGCCCACTCATCTCCACAAGATGACTTGCCTCCGGAGGGCTGGCTGGGGCGCACGACACGGTTTGGCCAAGCAAATTCGGTTTCGCGCATGCGTGTCGCCGAAGTCGGAAAATTGAACCTCGATCAGCAAATCTGAAATGACAGCACTTGCCCGCCCGCTTCGGCCTCCTGCCGTGGCCGCGAAAACCTCGGAAGCGAGAACGGAGGCACTCCTCAGCCCCCATCCGGCTCGCTCGGACGGTGAATCAGATCGTCAGCCAGACGGAACCTGCGTACCGTGTTCGGCCCCATCCGCCTGACGCGGATTGGTGAGCGAGACCGTCGCTGAGGAGCTGCCGAGAATTTGTGTGCGGCACAGGAGTGAGAATACATGCTGTTGGTGCCAGAGTGGCCAACCGCGAAACAGCAAGGGGTGACGCCCTGTCTCGCCGATTCCTGACAACTGGCCTCTGCGGTGGCATATTGTACATCAGTATACACGGCCGTGTCAAGTCAGCGGCGAGCACTTGTCGCTGGATTTCTCAGAAATCCAGAAACGCTGGCCGTCTGCGGCAGGCGAGACTTTCGAACCATACCGCCACTTCGTATGCGAGTTCTGAGGCGGCCACACATCGTGTACTGGGCAGATTGATTGGCCACGAGACCGGTGGCCTGACGGCAGGTCGCTCCCACGGGTGGTGTGCCAACTGGCTGGGTCACATGGTGGGTCACGTGGTGGGTCACGTGGTGGGTCATCTGGTGGGTCATCTGGTCCGAACCCGAGGGGATTGCCGCAAACTGCGGAATCGTTTGGGTTTGCGGATGTATTAAGATGCCGGCATGGGCTGGTGGGCCACGGTCGGTCAGGTGTCTGGTGGACCGATTGTGGAATGGGGGTGGGATGGATTTGTGGTGGATGTTGGCGGCGAACGACCCAGCGTAAGCTGGCCGGTCCGGCGCGTGTGAGATCGGGATGGATTTGTGCTGCATGGTGAGGTTGGCGGTCGCCGACGCAGGCGGTGTCGGCTACGGTGGGAGCCAGGACTGCCATCGAGACCGGTGGGCTAACGCTGGCCTGCGCAAACGTCAGACGCGGCGGTCAGGTGACGGGAACCGAGAAACTCTGGTCAGAACCGGGGGCAGAAGCAATCCGGCCATTGAGGGCCGACATCATGTGCCGCGTCAATTCGAATCAACCCCGATGGAGTTGCATCGGCGACACGCGAGACCGGACGATGCAACCCCTATCGGGGTCAAGTGGCAATGTGTCGTTCGCATCCCAGGCGGCGCTGTACGCCCCTTGCCCCATGTCCCGAATTCCGATCGGAATTCCGATCCAATTGACACGTTGCCGGGAGCCTGCTAAATTCGCGTTTCCGGAGGAGACGCGGTTGCTCCACCATTCCGGGGGATTAGCTCAGTTGGGAGAGCGTCAGGCTGGCAGTCTGAAGGTCAGGGGTTCGAACCCCCTATCCTCCATTTTCGCAGACGTCATACCATGCTTCAGGACCGTGTCGCCGTTGTCACTGGGGGAGCCAGCGGCATCGGGCGCGCCGTGGCCTTCTTACTGGCCCGGCAGGGGGCGCAGGTGTTTGTGGGGGACTGCGATCCCCTCCCCGCCAATGCCGAACCATTCGCACAGGCTGGGATTGTCGACGTGCGGTGCGATGTCCGGCACGAAGATCAGGTGGAGGGGTTGATTTCCCGAGCCGCCAGCCGCTTTGGCCGCCTGGACATGCTGGTCCATAGTGCCGGAGTAGGACTGGTCAAGCAGATCCCCGATGTGACCCTGGAAGAATGGGATGCCTGTCTGGGGGTCAATCTGACCGGGGCGTTTCTGGCCTCCAAACACGCTATCCGGTGGATGCGTTCCCACGGGGGATCGATCGTGCATATCGCCAGCAACGCGGGAATATTGCCTCGCGCGCACGACCCGGTGTATTCCACGAGCAAAGGGGCGCTCATCGCCCTGACCAAAAGTCTGGCGCTGTGCCACGCGCGCGATCGCATCCGCGTCAACGCCGTCTGTCCGGGACCGGTGGCCGACACGCGCATGATGGACGCGGGACTCGACCAGGCGCCTGATCGTCAGGCGGCGATCCGCGAACTGATTGACGCCAGCCCGCTCGCTGCCGCTCACGACCGGATGATCACCCCCGACGAAGTGGCTCAGGCGGTGCTGTACCTTGTGAGCGACGCCTCCCTGATGGTCACCGGGACCGCCGTCGCCATCGACGGGGGCAAGTCGCTGGGGGTGCCTCCGCGGTGAGTGCGGAGCGCCCGTGTTATTTGAACCCGTACTGGTCGTTCTTGACGTCGAAATCCTTGTCGGTCAGGCTCGTTTCGGCCTTGATCTCGGTGTAGGTGTATTCCTCGACCAGAGGCGACTCTCCTCCCGCTTTGGGGGGAAAGCCGAATTGCTCCACCCGGATCGGCAGCCCCGATTTTTTGTCGATGAACATCCGTGTCTTCTGAAATTTCAGCTCGCCACGCTGTTTGGGGTGTGTGACCTCGAACATGCGGCACTCCACCTCTCCCACCTTGGCCTGCGGGAATTGCTTGACTTCGGTGTCGGGCTCCGCCAGCGACTGTTCCCATTGCTGAATCAGCGTATCGAGCAGTTTCTCCATCCCGAACATCGTGATCGGATAGCGATTTTCCTTCATCGCCTCATCCCCGGTGGGAGAGAGCGACAACGTCCCCGCCAGCGACACCACCCCCGTCGCCTCGTGGACCTGCAGTTTCCCCTTGTTTTTCCCCTCGACGAACAGCACTTCGCGACCGGCATGCGGTTCGACGAATTTGAAGTAGACGCTGAACGGCGCGCGGCGGTATTTGACTTTCATCACCTGCCGGATGAGTCCCTTTTTAGGGGTCAATTCCTGCTTGATGAAGGTGGTGCTGTATCCGGGGAGCTCGCGGACCGCATCGCGGCTGGTCCGAGCGGCTTTGAGCACCGGTTCCAGCACAAGATTGTCGGTCTTGCCGCCGGCCGGACGAGCCCCCTCGTCGATCTTCTTGGCGACGACTTCGGGATCCTTCCCCTTGCGACCAGGCCTGTCTTTGGCCAGCGCCTCCAGACTCAAAGGGGCGCATACCGACGCCAGTGTCAACGCGGAGGCGAGCCAGCGCCCCCCTCGTCTGATTGCCGGTGTGTCGGTCAACTGCATCTGGCCATTGCGCATAGAAGCACCTGCGTCTGTTCAAAAGTTGGAAGACAGGAACGATGGAATTATCGGCAGGACCGGCAGTGCGGGTCAAAACGCCACGATCGGAGACGGATCATCTTCGCGCGCTCCCCGAATCGCTGTATTCCGCAAGGGAAGGTCAGTCCCGGCGGGCGCCCATTGCAAGTTTTACACGACGGACCGGCCAAATCAACGAAATTCTGTCAATTCCCCTTGTCAGGTCGTGCTGAATGCCGTATTTCACCGCTCCCATCACGCCCGCAGGCACTCCCGCGTGCCGCATGTCTCACCGGGCGGAATTTGACCCAGTTGGAAGGATCCATTCCATGAAACGTTTCTGCATCGTCGCGCTCGGGTTGGTGTTTTCGGCGATTCTGACCGGTTGCTGCTGCTCTCCCTGCTGCGGGAGCGGTTTTGGCGGAGGAGGCTGCGGCCCTGGTGGTTGCGGCGTGCCATCCGGAATTCCCGCCACCGGTTACTATCAGCCCCCCTGCAATGGCAGTTGCGGGTACTGAGAAAGAGAAGCGAACACCAAATTGCACTAATATACACTAATCCACTGCGATTCCGCGAAGGCGGGGAATCGACTTTCTTTTTATTAGTGGTTATTAGCGGTTATCGGTGTTCTTTTTTCCCGTTCAAGCTGTTTCCATTCAAGCGGGCGTGTGCGGGTCTCCGCCGTTGAGCCGCTCGGCGACTAGGGTCGACCGCGCTGGCGGTAGTATTTCCATCCGGGAATAAAAAATGCGGCGGCGGAGACGAGGCCGTAGAGGATCAGCCCCGAGTCGGGGATCCCCGCCTGACGGATGTAGGCCATAACAATCGCTGTGGCGAACAGCGCCAGCGCCTGTACGTAGAACGAGCCCGACAGAATCCCCCCCTTGATGACGAACACGCTCGCCCCGATCAGGGGGAGCACGGGGGACAACGTCAGCACCGGCATTCCCAGCAGCGTTTCGACAGCGAACAACAGCGAGCTGGCCACCATGCTCGCCCCCCATACATGCGCGATTTGCCGTTCGACAAACGTGATCGGACCGGCGCGGCGCCGCAGCGACCAGAAGACTGCGGCCCACGCCCCCATCCCCAGAATCCACAGCGCCAGATAGGGGAATCGCGACTCGATCCGACGCCACTGGAACCAGTTGGTCACGCCGCACAACACCAGCAGCACCAGGCTGTGCCACATCCACAGCAAGCCCCAGTTCTCCAGGATGCCGGCATGATGCGTCTCGCGAAAGATGCGACTGATGAGCTGCGTGACGTTCGTCGAACGGGCTGAAATCGGCTCGTTCGCCAGGTACGCCTGCAGATCGTCGGCCAGTGCCTCCGCCGATCGATATCGCAGTTCGACCGGCTTTTGCAGACACTTGAGCGCGATCATCTCCAGATCGGGATCGACCTTGGGATTGAGGATTCGCGGCAAGACCGGATCCTGCTCCAGCACCAGCATCACAACGTCGACCGGCGAAGCGGCCTGAAAAGGAGGCCGCCCGGTGAGACAGTGGTACAACACGGCCCCCAGGGAGTAAACGTCGCTGGCCGGCCCCACTTCCCCCCGATTTCCGGACGCCTGCTCGGGAGACATGAAGGCCGGAGTCCCCAGAACGGCACCCGTCCGGGTCAGCGACTCGCAGAGAATGTCCGAGGGGGAACTCCCGCCTGCGGGGCCGCGGTCAATCCGTTTGGCCAGGCCAAAGTCGCTGACCAACGGAGTTCCCTGCGCGTCGATCAGAATATTGGATGGTTTCAGATCGCGATGGATGATCCCGTTGCGGTGCGCGTAGGCGATCGCCTGGCAGACGGGCAGCAACAGCGTCGCCGCTTCGCGGGGAGGAAGCGGACCATCCGCCAGCCTGCGGGCGAGCGTGACGCCGGCGACGTACTTCATGCTGAAATAGGGTTGGGCTTCGTACTCCCCCACTTCGTAAACCGGGACGATGTGCGGATGCTCCAGTCTCCCGGCGGCGGCCGCCTCGGCCCGAAAACGAGACACGTCGGCCGTCGAAGCAAATGGGCCGCGCTGGATCATCTTGAGGGCGACGATGCGGTCCAGGCTCTTTTGACGAGCGGTGAACACGACCCCCATCCCCCCTTCGCCGATTTTCTCCAGCAATTCGTAGTCTCCCCAGGACACCCCCGAGGGATCGAGCGGAGGGGCCGCGCCACCCCTTCGCCTGCGGGAAGCTCCGCCGGAAAGCGTGTCGGGAATCAGATCGTGATGCTCGCTGCCGCCAAAATTCTCTGCGAATTGCGCCAAAGCCCACAACTCGCGCAATTCCTGCGCCAGCTCGGGGTTTTGCCGGGCAAATTCTTCCAGGGTGGGGGACTCTCCAAGCCGCGCCTGCTCCCCCAACCGGGCCAGCAATTCGGCCAGGCGCTCGTCTCGGGAATCATTCACAGCGGTTTCACGCGCACGTTGCGAAATCGCACTTTGGCCCCCTTTGGCCACGACGTTCCACCGTGGACCTGAAACGCCAAATGCCCTGTGTCTCGAAGAACTTCTTCGAATTTCTTGTCGCTCACGTACTCAGTGATCTTCGTCCCGTTGATCCAGGTCGTGATGGTTGGCGGATTCCCGACGACCTTGCAACGGACCGTGTTCCACTGGCCGTGCTTCCAGATCTTGGACCAATCGTCGAGTTTGATCAGCGGCTTGCCGACTTTCTGGTCCGGCTGCACAGGTTTTAGAGGAGACGCGACGATCCCCTGAAGCTGCTTTTTCTCCTGATCGGCGTAGGAGCCGTCCAGAACAAACGTCCGATTCGACTGTCCATCGAGTCCTTCACGGTAGACCTCGCCCACGTTTCCGTTGTCGTGGTAGTCGATCATCATCTGGTAGCAATTCCCTTTGTTGGTGCTCCGCATGAAGAATCCGGAATCAGGCCCCCAGTCGGGATTGGTTTCAAACAGCACCTCGAAGTCGCCAAACGTTTCGTCCGTGAGGATGATCCCGCCGTTGCCGCTGCCGGGGGGATCCTGTTCTCCCGTGATGGCCCCCTCGATCACCGACCAGTGTCCCCCGGTGCCATGCCCGATTTTCTCGGGATTTTTGTGCCAGCCGGTCAAATCCTTGCCGTTGAAAATCGAGCGGAACCCCGGCTCCAGAGTCGGCTTGTCCTCTCCGAAGAGCGCGGGGAGACTCAGGACACCCCAGCCTCCCACCACCATTCCGACACACCAGACCGCCAGGGAAATTCGCGAACGCTGCATCGCAGGATCCTCCCAAGACAAATGGAACTGCCACCGAGCCATCAACCGGTCCCCAGACGCTCCCCACCACTCACCGGCCACGAAATCGCCTCCTCCGGCAGCCAAGGGACAAGCACGCCGACATCGTAGCCACGCCTGCCCCCGATGAAAAGCAGCGCACAGCAAGTTCTCGAACGAAACCACGAAGCCGCAGGCCGGACACTCCCACACTCGAATCCGAAATCCCCATTTTGAATTTTTCATTTGGCACTTCTCATTTTCCACTCTGAAATCTGAAATTTGAAATCCTCCCTAGCGCCTTTCCCCCAGCGCCTAGCCCCTCTCCCCGCCACCGGCTATCATCGCCCCTCAATTGGACATCATTCGAATCGGCCATTTGCGGCGGACATCTTTCAGGAGGTCACCACATGCATCGTCGGCACACGCGGCGTCAGTTTCTGGCGGAGACCTCGGCCATTGGTCTGGGGGCCTGGATCGCTGGTCCGAATTTGATGGGGCTGGAGCGATCGGCCAACGAACGGATCCGCATCGCCTGCATTGGGGTCGGTGGAAAGGGTTCCAGCGACACCGATCAGGCGTCCAATTACGGCGATATCGTGGCTCTGTGCGATATCGATGAAAGCCGCCTGAATGAGAAACGAACTGGGGAGCGCTTTGCCCAGGCGCGCGTTTTCAACGACTTTCGGAAGATGCTCGAGCAATTGGAAACGTCGATCGACGCCGTGACGGTCAGCACGCCGGACCACACGCACGCAGTCGCGTCGATGATGGCCATCCGACTGAAGAAGCACGTCTACACGCAAAAGCCGCTCACCTGGTCGGTGCATGAGGCGCGGGCTCTGCGCGAGGCGGCGAAAAAATATGGCGTCTGCACACAGATGGGAAACCAGGGGCAGGCACTGGACGGATCGCGGACGTCGATCGAGATCATTCGCTCGGGGGTGCTGGGGAACGTTCACACCGTTCATGTCTGGACCGATCGATGCGGCCGGTTCTGGAAACAGGCCCCCGACGTGGTCGCGCGCCCCACCGACAATCCCGCCGTCCCCCCGCACGTCCACTGGGATTTGTTTCTCGGCCCGGCGCCGGATCGTCCGTATCACCCCGCCTATCATCCGTTTGCCTGGCGCGGCTGGCGCGACTTCGGAACCGGCGCGCTGGGAGACATGGCCTGCCACGAAGCCAACATGGCCTTCCTGGCGCTCAAGCTGCAACACCCGACGGCTGTCTCCGCGGAACATTCCGAGGTCAATCCGGAAACCTTCCAGCAGTGGGCCACCGTCACGTTCGAGTTTCCCGCTGGCGAGGGGCATGGGCCGGTCAAGTTCCTGTGGTGGGAGGGAATCCGAAATGGCGGGAGAAACCTTCCCGCAGCGGAATTGTTTCATGGCGAGAAGATTGAAGACAACGGGCTGTTGATCATCGGGACGAAGGGAACGCTGTATTGTCCCGATCCGTATGGCGCCACCTACCGCTTGCTTCCCAAGGCCAATTTTGACGGCTTCAAACCCCCGGAGCCGATCCTCCCACGATTGGGAGAGGGAAACAACGACGACCACCAGAAGCGGGAGTGGATTGCCGCGATCCGGGCCGAACGGCCCGATCTGGCGATGTCCCATTTCGGCTACGCGGGACTGCTCACCGAGGCCATGCTGCTGGGGAATGTGGCGATCCGCGCCGATCAACGGATCGAATGGGATGGGCCGACGATGAAGATCCCCAACCTTCCCTCGGCCGAGCAATACCTGGGACGGGAGAATCGCCGCGGCTGGACGATGTGAGCGGTGCCGCTCTACCTTTGCCGATCGGCGATGATGTCATCCAGGATCGCCGCCAGAGGAAGCGACGGCTTGCGGCCGAGCGTTTGTTGAAGTCGCGTCAGATCGGGGACGCGGCGGCGAACATCTTCGAAGTCCGCGCCATACACGTCGCCGTAGGGAACAAACTTCAGCGCCACCCGTGGATCGACCCGATCCACCACCATGCCGGCCAATTCCCGGATCGAGACCGGCTGGTCGCTGCCGATGTTGAACACACGTCCCAGCGCCGCGGGAGTCTCCATCAGCGCCACCACGGTTTCGACCACTTCCCGCACATGCGCGAAGCAGCGGACCTGCCCGCCGTCGTCATAGACGACGACCGGCCCCCCCGCAATCGCTTGATCGACGAATCGGGGAATGACCATCCCATAGTGCCCCACCTGCCGCGGGCCAACGACGTTAAAAAACCGGCCGACGACCATTTCCAAACCGAATTTCCGGTGATAGGCCAAGGCCAGAAACTCGTCGATCGCCTTCGAGCAGCCATAGGCCCAGCGCGGATGTGACGTCGCTCCCAGCACCAGGTCGTCTTCTTCGGTCCAGCTTTCTTTGGGGTTCTTTCCAAATACCTCGCTGGTTGACGCCAGGAAGAACCGCTTCTTTCCCTGCACCGCGATCCGCAACAGCGTTTCTGTGGGATAGATATTGGTTTCGATCGTCCGCACCGGATCGTCGGCGACCAGTTTGACCCCCACGGCCGCCGCGAGATGAAAAATCACTTCGGCCTCGCGCGCCGCGTCCTCCACCAGCATCCGATCGGTGATTGAGCCTGTCACACTCCGGAACCGCGGATGACCGACGACACGTGCCAGGTTTTCCTGACGGCCGGTCGACAGGTCGTCCAGCGCGCAGACGCCGTGCCCCTGGGCCAGCAGGTGCTCGACGAGGTGACTGCCGATGAATCCCGCCCCGCCAGTCACCAGACACTGTGCCATGAAACTCGATCCACTCTAGGAAAGGCCAACTCACTTTTGCACGCCGGTGCAGATGCACAGCCGCCCGGCGGCTGCTATGCTGGGTGTAACGGACAACCCGGCAGCGGTCAACGTCCTTTTTGTGAAACCTGCGGGTGAATCGCCTGGGTATTCACTGTCGTCGGCCCCGATGGCGCTGTCCGCACAACTCCGGCAAGACTCCCCTGTTCGAGACCAGACTCTATGATCAAGGATCGATCGTCGCGGTTGCCTGCGACACATGCTTTGACCGGGTGGTGGATCGCGGCCCACCTCGGTTTGGCGGCGTTCTGCTGGGCCGGACTCGTTCCACAACTGGTGGCCGCCCCGCCGTCCGAACCGGTCCCCGCGAACGCGACGCCTGACCTGCGCCTGGGGCTGTCGCTCATTGACTTGAAGGGGCAGGCGCATCGGATCGGCGGCCACCGGCCACAAGCCGCAACGATTGTCGTGTTCTTGTCCACCGAATGTCCGATCGCCCGAGGGTACATTACGGAACTGAATCGGTTGGCCGCGGCATTCGCTGGCGATTCCAGCCGCGCTGTGCTGCTGGGGGCGATTTGCGACGCCACGGTCACGCGGCGTGATGCGGCTCGGTTTGCAGAAGAGTTTCAGATCGCGTTTCCCGTCCTGTTTGACGGCTCGGGAGAGCTCGCCGCGACCCTTCGGCCGACTCACGTTCCGGAAGCGTTCGTTCTGGACCGTCGCGACACGGTGGTTTACCGGGGACGAATCGACGACGCCTACGCCGGATTGGGACAGCGGCGTTCCAAGGTCGAACACCATGACCTGGAGGTGGCAGTGCGAGCGGTCTTCAACGATGTTCCGGTCGCCACCCCACAGACCACGCCGGTCGGCTGTCAATTCGAGTCGCGCGGCGCCGCAGCCGAACCGGCAAAGGTGACCTACACCCGTGACATCGCTCCCCTTCTGGCCGCGCACTGCATGAACTGCCATCGCGAAGGGGAAGTGGCTCCCTTTCCCTTGACCGACTACCGCCACGCGGCGAAGCGCGCCGGACAGTTGGCCGAAGTGACCGGTTCGCGATTCATGCCCCCCTGGAAGCCCAAACCGGACTTCGGGCACTTTCGCGACGAGCGCCGTCTGACACCCGCGGAACAACGGCTGTTCCAGGCGTGGGCGGAGGCCGGCGCTCCCGAGGGGGACGCCGCCGACCTCCCTCCGCCTCCGAAATTTGCCGAAGGGTGGCTGCTGGGAGAACCGGATCTGGTGATCCGCATGCCCGAGGCGTTTGACGTGCCGGCCGACGGGCCGGATGTCTTTCGAAATTTCGTGATCCCGCTCCCCGTGGAGTCCGACCAGCTTGTCCGCGCGGTGGAATTCCGCCCCGGCAACCGCCGCATCGTTCACCATGCCATTTTCTATCTGGACAACCGTGGCGAAGCCCGCAAGCTCGACACGGAGTCTCCCGGATTGGGCTACGGGACGTTTGGCGGACCGGGTTTCCTGCCCAGCGGCGCTCTGGGAGGCTGGGCGCCCGGCGGAACGCCGCAGGCGCTCCCCGATGGAATGGGACGGATGCTCCGCAAGAATTCCGACCTCGTGATGCAGGTCCACTATCATCCCAGCGGCAAACCGGAAAGCGATCAGTCCACCGTCGGCATTCACTACCTCAAACGCCAGTCGCAGCAGGTCGTCGCCGGACTGATGGTGCTCGATCGGTCACTGAATATTCCCGCCGGCGAGCCGCGGCATCGCATGCACCGCGACTATGTTCTCCCCTCCGACGCCACCCTCGTCGGCGTCACGCCGCACATGCATCTGCTGGGACGGGAGATGAAGGTGACCGCCACTGCGCCCGACGGTCGCGTCGAACCGCTGATCCACATCACCGACTGGAATTTCAACTGGCAGGATCAGTATCTGTTCGCAGAACCGTTGCGGCTGTCCAAGGGGACGCGTCTGGAGGTCGAAGGCTGGTTTGACAACAGCTCCGCCAATCCGCTCAATCCCCACACGCCGCCGCAACGCGTCACCTGGGGAGAGCAAACGACGGACGAGATGTTCATTTGCTTCTTCCTGATGACCACCGACAAGCCGCAAGACCTGCGTTCCTTGATCATCGACAACCTGACAGCCATTAGCGGCGGCCAGGTGGCACGCAGTCTCCAGAAGCTGCTGAATCGTTCGCCGTAGCGATTTTCCACCAAAACGAAAAGCGGCGAAAACTCGCCGCACTCCGAAATTCTACTTCGCCGCCGCTTGCCGTCGGGCAGCCCCGTTCCGGATCTGCGCGGCGATGTCCAGGCCGATCGACCGGCTCCATTCCTCCAGCAGTCGCCGGAACATCGGTCCGGGCTGACCATCGCCAATCGGAACGCCGTTGATCTTTGTCACCGGCAATAGACAGTAAGGAGTGCTGGCGGTCCACGCCTCGTCGGCGTTCATCACCGAATGGACCTGGATGTCGCGCTCAACGAACGGAATTCCCAGGCGACCGGCCAGTTCAATCACCGTGGCGCGGCTGATCCCCGGCAGCGTATTGACCAGCGTGGGCGAGACGATCGTCCCCCGTTCAACGATCAGAAAATTGGCCCCCCCCGTTTCCGTCACGTTGCCGTCCAGATCCAACAGCAGCGCCGCGCCGTCCGGATCGACAAGCTGCGCTTCCTTGTCCGCCAGATAGTAGTGCATCCGGCTGCGGTATTTCATTTTGGGGTCGTAGCACTGCGGCGGGACGTGTCGGATCGACGGGGTGATCAGATGCTGCCCGTGCTCCAGCTTGTGAGCCCAGAACTCAAATGGCATCGGGAACGTATGCACGCAGACGGTGGGAGAGGTCCGCGCCGCGCGACCGGCCGATCCGGCGTACACCGGAAACTCCCCCGCCGTCACGAAATGCACCAGCCCCAGTTCATCCTCCGGACCGATCAGTCCAGCGTTGTGTGCCGCCACCTCGCGCGTCGCCGCGCCAAGCTGTTGTTTGGACAGCCCGATGTCCATCCGCGTGTACTTGAGGGAGCGAAACAGGCGATCCAGGTGATCTTCCAGCCGATACAGCTCGTGCCGAAAGGTGCGGGTCATCTCGGTGACGGTCGCGCCCAACACGACCCCGGCATCAAAAATCGCGATGTGCGCCTGCGAAGCGGGGACGAGCTGGCCGTTGAGGTAAACGACGGATTCAGTCACGCGGGCATCCTTTGAATAAAATCAACTACACTCAATCCAGCTTCTCCAACTCCCCCTTCAGCGGTCGATAGCCGTATTCGTTCAGCACGGCGATAACTCCCCGGTCGCTGTTGCTGCGGGCCACGGCGGCCAGGGCGTTGAGGGCCGAATGAATCGACTCGACGGCTGCTTCCAGGCGGGCGCGCTGTTCATCGAGATTCCCGGCGCGGCGGGCCAGGCCCGCCTGCCGCGTTGCTTCGACGCAGTTCATGTACTCATACGCAAACTCGCAGCGCCGCGCGAAGTACAGCGAATACGCCTGTCCCCCTTCGCGAGCCCGCGTATTGGCCCGGTACATTTCGTTCATGGCGTTCAAGTACAGCTCCCGGACTTCATTCCACCAGGCAGGGACCGGCTCCTGGCTCTCATAGTGCTTGAGAATCACTCCCGGTACCGGAAAGCTGAAGCCCAGGTCGTGTTGGTCGATCAGCGCGGTGGCCAGTTCGATCATCTCGAATCCCTTCCACATCCGATCGGCAATCCCCTCGCCGCAGACGCGCGTCACCATGTCGTTGTGAACCTCCTCCGGCGTCACGGCAGCGTCAAAACTGGCGCGGCTGAGGTAGTTGGCGCTCAGGTCGAGATCCCCCACAATCCAATACCGCGTGGAGAAACCCTGCCAGCCCAGCTTTCGCAAGTCGGCCATGAGCGTATGCAGCGCTGCCGGCGACATTTGCGGGAGCATCCCCACGTTGTCGTCCGCCAGCGTCAGGATCAGGCTGCTGGGGACACGCTGCGCCGGGATTTGGGAAAGCCGATCACGGTGCGCCACCACGCGACGGGCCGTATAGTCGACGAAATTGAGCGTCGCCGCCCCCTTAGGTACAACCTTGTCAAGCACTGGGTAGAGGGCGGAATCGACGTCCACCAGGGTCAATTCCAACTTGCGGCCTGTGGACGATTTGAGTGTGCTTCCATCGGCGAGCAGGGTGTGCAGAAAGTCCAGCGCGGCGATGTTGCCCCGCAGAGCCCGTTCGCCGCGCTCACCCGACGAAATCAACGTCCGGTCTCGAGCCGCCGTCACCAGCTTTTCCAAGGTGACCGACGGCCCCAATCCGGTGCGCTGGACAAGCCGCTTCCAGGAGGCGTCCGCATGTTCGACCCAGTCGGGAAACTCAGGCAACGTCAAGTACAGCGCGTCCAGTTCGGGATAGGTGTCGAGGTAGGCCCGGATTTGCGTGCGCGCCAGATCCAGCAGCACGGGATCGTCGGGAGGCTGGGAGGCCCCCGGACCGATCGTCAATGGCTCCAACTCCCGGCTGGGACGCGCGTTGGGGAGCACCTGGGAAAACTCTTTGGAAAACTCCAGTGGCGAAATGGCCAACCCGGCGGTCATTCCCAAGGCGTGCGCAGCATCGATCACGCCGCGGATCAATCCCGTCCCGGCAGCGATCCGCTCGGCATAACCCTCTTTCCCGACGAATTCGGGATTGTCAAAAAACTTGGCCCCTTTGAACGGCCCGCGGCCGGCGGTGTCTCCATCCACGCGGTACTTCCATCCAAACCACAGCGCGGCGGACTCCTTTCTGACTCCGCGGAACTCCAGATCGACGAACGGCTGCCAGGGATAAACGGCCAGCAGGATGCGATTGTACTTGAGCTTGGCAAGCTGTTGCAGAACTTGCTTTTGTTCCGCCAGCCCCCAGGACTCCGGACCGATGGGAAAATCATTGATCGTCCGCCACGTCCGCAACCGCACCGAGGGTTCCAAAAGCCGATCGATTCCCTCCAAGTCGAATTTGGGAGAGCCGACCGGATAGAGGTCTCCGAACAGAAAATAGCGAATGCCAAAGTGATGTCCCAATTCGTAGGCGGCCCACAGCGTCGCGACGGGACTCCCCCCTCCCACGGCCACCACCGTGCGACCGTTCCGTTTGACACTCCGGACCAGGTGCCCCTGATCCGAGAGTTTCGGCCAGGAATCGGCAAGAAACGCCAGCGCTGGATTGGTGCGGGGAGTTCCGACGAGAATCGCCTCCACGTTTCCCTTCGACGATTCGGTGGCAACCCGAGCGTCGGCATCGAACAGTTTGCGAAGCTGCCCCGCCATTTCCTCAGCCGCGAATCGTTCCAGCGCGGGGGCCTGCGGGCCGATCACAACGTCCACCCGCGGCCCCGCCTGAAGCGCTGGTGCCAGCCAGGCGCACCACAGTGCCCCCCACACGACCGCGGCGCTCCATAACCGTCGGCTCGATCTGATCGCCTTCATCGCGTCCCCTCCTCGGCAAAACAAAACAGTTTTTCACGGGTCCGGATGAAGATTCGCCCGTCGGCGATGGCGGGAGTCGAAAGCGACGGCTCTCCCAGATCGTTGCGGGCCAGCACCGTCAGAGTCGTCCCCTGCTGGAGCACGGTGACAAAGCCGTTCTCCCCCATCACATAGATCTTGCCATCTCCGGCAACGGGAGACGCAGAGTATTCGCCGAGATTCTTGATCCGCTGCAGTTCCCAATGTTTCTCGCCGGTCGCCGCGTCAAATGAACTCGACAGACCGCCGCGCTTGACAACAAAGAGCTGTTCGCCCACCACCAAGGGGGAGACCATGTTCGAGGGGGCCTTGGTCTTCTGCAGGTTCCATAGGACATGTGTCTTGGTGACATCGCCGGAACCTCCACCGCGCACCGCCTGAATCGTCGTCCCCCCGCCGACAAGGTTGTCGGGACTTTGAAAACCGGTGTCGAGTTCGGCGTCTTCGAGCACACCGTCCTGATTCCGATCGGAGCGATCGAAACGGTTCCAGAACTCGCGGGGGACTTCTCCCCGCTCCAGCCGCCCGTCCTGATTCGTATCGAGCCACTCCAGCAGGGCGAACTTCAAAGTTCGCTTTTCGTCGCCGTAGCTCTGCACCGAGATGTAAATAACCCCATCGCGCACGACGGGACTGGTCATCATCGTTCGCAGCAGCGTGTGGCACGACCAAAGTTCTTTACCCGTGCGCGGGTCATACCCTTTGAGCCTGCCGGAGCCGGAGACGACCAGATCGGTTCGCCCGTCGGCCTCGCAGATCACGGGGATCGCATAACCGGCAAGCATTTCCGGGCGGTCGGTCTTCCACCGCAGTTTTCCATTTTGCGAATCGAACGCGTACAGCGCCGGCGACAAGTCGTCGTCCTGATTGAAAATCACCAGATCCTTCCAGACGATCGGGGAAGCCGCGGCCCCCCAATCCATGAGGTAGGCCGGCATCGGCAAGCTGGCGCGCCACTCTTCCGCACCATCCGCGGCACGCAGCGCCAGGATCCCCAGAGTGCTGAAATAGACATACACCCGCTCCCCGTCACAGGCGGGCGTCGAGGAGGCATGGCTGTTGGGGGGAGTGATTCGCGGCAGCTTTCCCGTTGCGAATTCTCGACGCCACAGCACCTCCCCGGAGCGGGCGTCGAAGCAAAAGACTCCCAGTTGCTGCTCCTCCACCATGGCCGTCATGTAGACTCGTCCCGCAACCACGATCGGCGAGCCGACCCCATCCCCAATCTCCGCCGACCAGGCGACGTTGTGCTCAAACGAGAACTCCACCGGCAACTTCGCGGCATCGGAGGCGACGCCGCTGGCGTTGGGACCGCGAAACTGCGGCCAGTCACCGGCGAGCGCCGGCCGCAGGCCGCATCCCCAGATCGCACCGGCCGCGATCAGCACCCTGGAAATCGTCCACCAGCAACTGCGAAATCGGCACATGAAACCCTCGGGTTGGATTGCTGTCGATCGTTGGTGAAAATCATCGCGGCGCCGCACTGCGACGCGACCTCAAGTCGTCGCCAACCCCATTTTCTGGTGTTGCTGTTTGACCTGTTCCATATAGCGCGCAAAACCAGCCTCATCGCGACGACAGCTCACTCCTTTGTAGACCATGGCGAACGCCCGCCGATTGCGATCGGTCGTCCGATTCGGTTCGGCCCGATGAATCGTCATGCCGTGATGCGCCACGACATCTCCGGGCTGCAAATGGATTTTGACTTCGCGCTCTTCGTCCGCCGGTCCCCAATCCAGAATCCCCTGCGAAAACCCCAGGACGTTGGACCGTCCGTGCGGACGGAAGCCCCGCGTGTGCGAACCGGCAACGTACCGCAGGCAGCCGTTAGCGTCATCCACCACGTCCAGCGCCAACCAGATCGTCGCCACGTTGGGGGGGGCCAGATTGAAATAGTAGTTGTCCTGATGTGGCGGGGTCGGATGTTCGACTCCGGGGGGCTTGTTGAACCATTCCGGCGTCTCGCACGCCGCCGATTCCCCCACGAGCGCCTCGGCCAACGCCACCCACTTGGGATGCCGCACGTACTCAGCAAAAAACGAATCGTCCTGCATGTGCTGCATTTGCTTGAGCGTCTCGGGACGTTCGCGGTCGTGATAGAACGCCTTCTCATCCGAAAGCGTGGGGACCACTTCGCGGATGTAACGCGCCAACTGCCCCTGAATCTCCGCCAGTTCCACCGGATTCAGAAACCCCCGAACAATCGCAAACCCGCGCGCATCATAATCCCGTTTGGCCTCAGAATAATTGAACATGAAACACCTCGATAAAAACCCACTGGCCAACACAGACAACGTTTTGCACAATAATACCTAACTTCAATTAGTGTAAAATAGTGCATATTAGCGTTCCGTTCTTGCCAAAAAAACCACTCCACTGGCAGCAGGCACGATAGGAAGCTCAGGAACACTAATGAGCACTAATAAACACTAATTGCAATGCCCCCCACAGGCCCCTATTCCCTAATCTCTAACTCCTATTCCCTAGCCCCCCCCCTCAGCTCACCAGCCGTCGAAACGATTCCTGCGTTACATCGCACTCCAGCAGCTCATCCAGCGTCCCAGTCGTCCAACCTTCCTGCAGCAGTGCAAACGTCCCGCGCGCGGCGGCCTCGGTCTGGTCGAGTTCTGCGGCCCCTTGCGCTGCATTCAGGCCGAACGACGTGTAGCCGTGGCAGCCTCGCTTGGCCATCTCTTGGATGTACAGCGTCGACAGTCGCGATTTGAGC
>JBJXGA010000344.1:0-4294 GCA_046152955.1 Planctomycetales bacterium
CCAGGTGGGGGTCAACGCCGGAGTCTCCACACTCGAATTGTGCCGCGCGATTCAGGATCGGCATCCGGGGTTGCCGCTGGTGACCGGCGGGGGAGTCCGGGACGCCGGAGACCTGGAGCTTCTGGCAAATGCAGGAATCGCAGAAGTGCTGGTCGCCTCCGCGCTCCACGACGGTCGGCTGACACGGGCCGATCTGGAGCGGTGGCGACGGTAAAGAACGAGGACACAGCGCGGCTGATGGCCGCAACCACTTTGATTCCGCAGGCGATCCGCTGCGATCGCGACGTATCGAATGGGAGGGGACGGAGAAGGCAAAAAAATCTCTGGCAGAAAAATGTGGATGCTCCGGGGCACCAGCCAATTTGCCTTGTACAGCGTCTTGCCTGGCCAATTCGACTTTTCCGGCGCGGCTCACCGAGGCAATGAATGCGACCTTGCCTGCCCTACCGCCATTTTTTTGCCACGGATCTTTTTGCCTAATTCTTCCTTCAAGATGGAGCGTCTGGAGAATATGCGTCCAGCATCGTTTTGGACGCCGCATCGATCGCCGCGTGCCATTCGCGTTTCAAGTCGGGTGACCACTCCGATCCGTGGAAGCGTCCCAAAGTCTCCAGGAGGCAGTCGCGAAAGTGCGGGAAGAGCTCCGGGGGGATGTGGCGCTGGGCGTGCCGTTGACCCAAAACCTGAAGGTAGTGCCTGGCGGCGGGAGTCGGCTGAGTGTAATGGTGTTCAATCATCAGCAGCATCATGCGCAAAACGGCAGCCTGCTGCGTCAAATCGACCCCCACAAAGTAGTCCCGGACAGCGGGATGGCGGTCGAGGAAGATATCGTAGAAGAGATCGGTAACGATCACTTCTCGGCTGAGAATGGCCTGAACGCTCTGGGTGATGGTCATGATCGGGGGTTCCGCGACGCCTGGGGATGCTGGATGCGAGTCTATGGCGATCAGGCATTTCCGACAAGGAGCGACCGGCAGAAGCCTTCGAACGCACTTCTTGGCCGAAAAATGGCCCCGCCGCAAACAAGTCCCCTGTACTTGACCAGTTGATCTGCGCTAAAATACACTGCGGGATCAACTTATGGCTTCGAGCCGGGGCGTCCCGCTCGTTCACTGTTTCGGGAAGGCGCGTTCTCATTGAAAGCGATCATCAGCGACATCCACGGCAATCTCGAAGCGCTCGAGGCGGTACTGGCCGACATCCAACGCAAGGGGATCACAGAGATCTACTGCCTGGGAGACATCATCGGCTATGGTCCGAATCCGCGCGAGTGCATCGATAAAGTGATTGCCTGCCGCTTTTGTCTGCTAGGCAACCACGATCAGGGAGCGCTGTTTGATCCCGAGGGTTTCAACCCAGGAGCCGAGCGGGCGATTTTCTGGACGCGTCAGCAATTGGAACAGGGTGATCCGCGCGGCAACGAACAGCGTTGGGCGTTTCTGGGAGAGTTGCCCCGGTTTATCCGCGAAGAGGACTACCTGTTCGTGCATGGATCGGCGCGGAATCCGCTCAACGAATACGTGTTTCCCGAGGACATCTACAACCAGCGAAAAATGGAGCGGATTTTCTCACTCGTGCCGCGGTATTGTTTTCAGGGACACACGCACGTCCCCGGCGTGTTCACGGAGAGCCTGAAATTCTTTCGCCCCGAGGATCTCGATTTTCAATATGAACTGGGTGAAGAAAAGGTACTGGTGAACGTGGGCTCGGTGGGGCAGCCGCGCAACGGCGACTGGCGGTCCTCCTACGTCGTGCTGGACGGCAAGCGCGTTCTGTTCCAGAGGGTCGAATACGACATCGACACCACGGTGCAAAAAATCTACGCCATTCCGGACCTGGACAATTTTCTGGGAGACCGGTTGCGGGATGGACGTTAGGGGCGGGCTGTACTCTGCGCGGCAGACCCCGCCGGCGTCCGGCCATCCACGACCAGCGCCGCAACACTCCCGAGCCCGCCTGAGGGCTACGGGCCAATGATTCGAATTCACCCGGTCGCTGACTGACCGACACGCAAGCGTGATCTATGGAACAAAAGCGATTCACCATTTTCGTTGTCCTGTCGCTGGCCATCGTCGTTGGGTGGTTCAATCTGGTGATGCCCCTCTTGGCGCCAAAGCGTCCACAGCCCGCGGCCCAGAAGCGTGAGGAAGATGAGGGGGCGCGCGTGGCCAAAGGTGGCGCCGACCAGGCCGCCGACCCGGACGCTGCCGACGACGAGGAGTCTTCGAGCGACGATGCCGAAGAAGTGGTTCAGGCGGCCCCGGCGGAAAAAGAGCCCGAGGCCCCAGTAGAAGAAGAGGAGCTCGCGGCCGAAGCCCCGCCGCGCGCCCCGCCGAAAAAAGTCGTCCTGGGATCGAACGATCCCGCGAGCGGCTATCGCCAAATGCTGACGCTGACAGCACGAGGAGCGGCGATCGAGTCGATCGAACTCAACGATCGCAGATACCAGACGTTGGACAAGCCGCATCGCCCCCTGACGGTCGTCGGGGACGATCCCTTGTTGCCCCACACGCTGACAATGACCATTCCCCAACTCGACGAGCAGGGGAAGTTCCCGGCGCAGGACTGGGAACTTCTCGGCCAGCAGCCGGCCGAGGCCCCCTTTTCCGAGGCGACGTTCCGTTTGCGCCAGGGAGGGGTGGAGATCACGCGGAAGTACGCGTTGAGCAAACTGGAGGGGCAGGAGCGGGAGACTCCGGCCTACGAGGTGTTGTTGACGCAGACGATCAAGAACCTGAAGAAGAAGCCGCGCGTGCTCAATTACATCCTGCAGGGCCCGGCCGGCCTGCCGCTGGAGAACGTGGAGAACACGCAGAAGTTCCGTGACGTGGTGGTGGGCTTCGTTTCCGCCCCAGGGACCGTCGCCCACGAGATGATGGGGGCCAAAACGATCGCCGACGGCAAGGGAGAAGAGTGGCTCAAGGGATTCGACTACATCGGCGTCGACGTGCAGTATTTCGCCGCCCTGCTGATGCCCGTCGATGATCAGCGGCAGACCCCCTACTTCAAATCGATCAAGCAAAAGCTGCTGGGAGAGAACGAAAAGGAAAAAAGCGAGATCACCGTGCTGCTCACGTCGGTCGATCTCGATCTGGAAGGGGCGAACGATCCGCAGGGGCGCGACGCCGTCACGCATTCGTACAAGCTGTTCGCCGGTCCGAAACGGGACGATGTCCTGCCGGTCGGGACCGAAAAAGTGATCGACTTCGGCTGGTTTGGCTGGATCAGCCGCAAGATGCTGTCGCTGTTGATGCTGTTCCAGTCGCTGTTTGGAAGCTGGGGGATCGCCATCATCTGCCTGACGGTGGTGGTTCGCAGCGCGCTGTTTCCGCTGTCGATCAAGACGGCGCGCGGATCGGCGAAAATGCAGGAGTTGCAGCCGGAGATCGCGGCCCTCAAGGAGAAATACGGCAAAGACAAAGAACGCTTCGCCCGCGAGCAGATGGAGTTGTTCCGCAAGCACCAATACAACCCGTTTGCGGGCTGCCTGCCGGTCTTTTTGCAGTTGCCGATTTTCATGGGTTTGTACCAGGCGCTGAACCACGCCGTCGATCTGCGGATGGCCAAGTTCCTGTGGATTGAGAATCTGGCGGCGCCCGACGCGCTGGCGCAGCTCCCGTTTGCGCTGCCGCTGTTGGGCTGGACGCAATTCAACCTCCTGCCTCTGATCACGATCGTGCTGTTCATCGTCCAGCAGAAGCTGGTCATGCCGCCGCCAGCCAACGAAGAACAGGCGATGCAGCAGAAGATGATGAACTTCATGATGGTCTTCATGGGGATCATGTTCTACAAAGTGCCCGCCGGGCTGTGCGTGTACTTCATCGCCTCCAGTCTGTGGGGACTGGCCGAGCGCAAGCTGCTGCCCAAGGGGTCGAAGAAGACCAGCGGGGATGCGACTCTCGACACCGGATCGTCCGATCGCGATTCGTCGGGGGACGGGCGACGCGGGGCTGGGCCGAAGGGCCGCGGGCCGGGAAATCGCGACGACGATCCTCCCTCCGGTGGCGGATTGTTTGCCAGCATTTTGAAAGCCGCCGAGAAACAGCAGTCCGCTCGCAAGGCGACTCCCGGAAAACGAAAATAACGCTCTGATTCGGCACTCCCCGGCGCCGTTCCCGCGTCGGCACTTTGTCTCCCGGTCGGCTGGATCCCGATGCCCCCTCTGCCGCACCCGGATGACACGATCGCCGCACTGGCCAGCCCTCCCGGCGGGGGAGCGCGAGGCACCGTCCGGGTGAGCGGTCCGCGGGCCAGTCAACTCTGGGAGGGTTGGTTTCAACCCATCCCGCCACAG
>JBJXGA010000346.1:0-14476 GCA_046152955.1 Planctomycetales bacterium
TACTTCGATTCCCGCGATGATGATCGGTTGGTCGGACTGAGGGACTGGCTGGCTCATGCGCCATACCTTTCCCGAAAACCCACTTTCGTGTAAATACCAGTTTCCGAGGGGTTATTGAGCAGTTACGAAAAGAATGCCGTGAATTCGCAATTTTGCCGCATTTCCGCGTCAAAAAGTGGACATAAGTAATTCAATAGCAGTCACTTATGTGTTAATCGATTGCGCCGGAGAATCCAACATTTTAACGGACCGGCTCAAGCCGTCTGTGACTTGACTTGTCACTAACCCCGCCACCGCTCACCGACGGGTGGTGCAGTGGCATTCCTGAAATGAGAGTGCCGCCGTGTTACTGGCGATTCGGGCGGAGATTTTTGGGGAGGCCAATGGCGGCTCTCAACTCAATGAACCCCGTCCGTTTTTTCCTACTGCCCAGATCGTCTCTTCTTTCAGGACGTGCTCGTCTTTGTCGCCAGCTGACGATCAAGCGGGATCTGGAATTGGAGCAATGTACCGAAGCAGTCGATCGGCGGCATCTACCAAATCGGGTCGATCATGATACCGGTCTATAAGCAGGGGAATCTCATACTCATCCCCGGAGGGAATCATCACGCGCAATGCAATTTCACCATCATGATAGCAAAGCGACGCCATCAAAAACTTCCATTTCTCACCAACGTCATGACGACAGCCATCTCCATCAACAAATGAAGCTGAGACACGATACCACTGGCCACGACAAACACCGATCTCATTCTCGTATTTTACATTCGGATGTCTATTCCAAGGAACGCCTGGAATATCATCTTGCACAAACGTCCCACTCGGGAAGGGACCTCTCATGATCGAATCTCCCAAAAATCGCATTGGCCCTGCCGCGCCACAGTTTCGGGCGTCCTCTGTCCGTTAATCCTTCGTGGCAGAAGCGACGAGTTGGGCGGCCTGATCGCGGGGATGCGGGTCGATGGCCCGCGCAGGAAGCGAGGTCAGGACGATGCAGATCGTTTCGGTCTCGGGATCGGCCCTGGCCAAAGTCCCGGTCGAGCCGGTGTGGCCGAATGTCTTTTCTGAAAACCTGCTGTTGCCGGGCGGCTGACCCACAGCGAAACCCAGGCCGCGCGGCGTGATTCCCTTTCCGTTCTGGTTGGCGACCATCTGCCGGGCTGTTTCCGGTTGGACGCACTGTCCCTGAGCCGATAGAAATTCCGCCAGGAATTTTTCGAGATCGGGAGCGGCGACGTGCGCGCCTCCCCACGGAGCCCCCAGTTTTCGCCAATATGGGCTGTTCCAGTCCCATCCGGCTGTCGCCGGATCGCCTCCCCCCGCTTCAGGCGCGGCGTGCTGCACCTGGCAGGGGAGCAATTCGTCGAATTGAAACTTCCCCAGACCGAGCGCCGCGCGCTCCATTCCCAGAGGATTGAAGACTGCCTCTTGCGTCAGGGTGTGAATCGTCGTCCCGCTGATCCGCTCGGCCACGTGTGACGCCAGCAGAATGCCCATGCTCGAATACTGATACCGCGTGCCGGGAACGAATGCCAGCGGTGTGCGCAGGGCCTGTGCGACGAATTCCTCGAGTCCGGCGTGACTCGCGCGCAGCCGATCGTTCTCTGGCAACTGATCGGGAAGCCCCGACACGTGCGACATCAGATGCCGCAGCGTGACGCGGCTCCGTTCGCCCCCCTGGAATTGCGGGAGAAACTTCTCGACACGGTCGTCGAGCGCGAATTCGCCGCGATCATAGAGCGTCATCAGCGCGGTGATGCAGATCGGCTTGGTGATTGACCCCAGGAGGAACAAAGCGTCAGCCGACTTTGCCTGGCCGAAGACCCGTGTGTACGACTCGCCACGCCGGGTGACGCGCAACACGGCTGACTCCACCAGGCCATCGGCGACCGACTTGGCCAACACGTCGGCCGCGTCGTCGAACGCGCCGCGGCGCGCGGCCCCCCACAGCGGCGACGAGAGCCCCAGGGCCACTCCGGCCTCAAGAAACGTGCGACGCTTCATGTCGGCCTCTTCCGGATCATTGTGGCTCCCCACATCCAAGCATGGCCGAAACTGCGGCCCTGTTGATCCCACAGCGAGTTGGACAGCGAGCGCCAAAAACCGCTACGCTGCCGCCAGTTGCAGCAAGGCACTTTTCGCTCAGGGGCTGGAGACAAATTGTAATGCCGAAGGTGGGAGTCGAACCCACACACCCTGTCAGGGGTACCGGATTTTGAATCCGGCGCGTCTGCCATTCCGCCACTCCGGCCAGGCAGGCTTCCGCGCCCTGCGGGGGGAGCCTGACTGTCCATTGCTTATAGCCCCGCCTGCGGGGGAGTGCAAGTACGCCCGGCGGTCCCGCGCGGCGTGGCGAAGATGGCCTCCATTTGTCAAGATGCAGCCTGTCGGCCGGCAGGTTGCCGACGCTCCGTTTCCATCTAAGAGAACGCACTATGGCCGATGTCACCGCTACGACTCCTCCCGCGTCAGGAACTTTGTATGAACGGTTGGGGGGAGTGTACTCCATCGCGGCGGTGGTCGATGACTTCATCGACCGGGTGATGGACGATCCGCGACTGAACGCCAACCCCAAGGTGGACGAAGCACACCATCGCGTGTCGCGGGCGGGGTTCAAATATCTGGTCACGGAAATGGTTTGCTGGGCCACCGGGGGACCGCAGACCTACAGCGGCCGCTCGATGCGCGATTCGCATGCCCATCTGGACATCACCGAAGGGGAATGGCTCGATTTTCTGGATGACTTGCGCCAGACCATGGACCGCTTTTCGGTGCCGGAGCGGGAACGGGGAGAACTGCTGGCGATCGTCAACAGCACCAAAGGGGATATCGTCACCAAGCCAGCCCAATGGGCTTGATGTTGCCTGAACGGTCGCCCCCGTCGTCAGTACCGCCGTTCCAGTCCCCCACCAAAGATGATCAAACGACTCCAAAGGTTATCTCAAAGATGATCAATTGATCATCTTTGGAGGCCCCGACACAACCCCTTGATCAACAGGCAGTTCCGGAAAGCACTGCACCAAAGATGATCAAGAATTTGCAAACGGCGGCGTTTCGCGGAATTTTCCCCCCTTTTCATCTGCGCACCACCCCCCAGGCGAAGGGACCGGATGGCTGTTCGTTTCGAAATCCAAAATGCCACCAAGGCATATGATACATTAGTACATGTATCCATGTCAAGCTTCTGAGGGATGGAAATTGCGAGAGTCATGGATCGCATTTCCCACACTGGCAGCATCGGCCACAGGTTCGTCCAAGCCCTCCCCCCCGGAACATTCGTCTTCCCCAGTTTCGCAAGGGGTGCTATCTTCCCCGCGGCACAGGCGCTTGTTTTGGATTTGCCCAGGGGGAAAGGATTCCCATGTACCAATCGATTTGGAAGCTCACCGCGCTGGCGGTCATTGTCGGGATTGGCATACTCGTTGTCGTTCAGGCGCAACGTGAGATCACTGAACGCCAGAAGGAAGGCGCCACCGAATCGGATCCGAAACTTGCGGTTGATTCCGGACCAGAATTGGACACTCCCGAGGTCGACGACGAGTTTCCTCCGTTGCATGAGGAGCCCGGCGAGCAAGACGAGCGCCTCGCCAACGCCCCAGCCGTGCCGGCGGCGATCAAAACCGCCGCCGCCAATGCGCCGCGCCGCAGTCGTTCCGAGCGGGTTCGGGAACTGTTCGAGGCGGCGGACGAGTCCGATTCCAACCCCTCCGGCCTGGGAGCCAGGACCAGGAGGACGGCGATCAATGATTCGCCCTTGACCGCCAGCCGAAAACCGACCGGCGAAATAGACGCGTCCGACGACCCGAGCGATGGAGAAGGAATCGATATCATCGACGTCCCCGACATCGTCGATGTTCCGGACATCATCGACGTGGCGGAAGACCAGGAACTGTTGAGCAGCGAAAGCGTCAAACCGGCGCTCCGGCCGCTGCCGACGCGAGACCCGGCGCGCCGCACCCCATCGCCGCGCCTCGATCCGATCGACGAGGACGAACCCTCCGCTTCCAGCGATGCGTCGGAAGAAGACACCGACGTGCAAGTACCAGCCGCGCGACCCAAAGGCATTCCCCGGCTCCGCCCGATTCACAGTGAGCTTCCCCATGCCGCGTCGCCCAGTGGATCGTCCGGACCGACCAGCGTCGACGAAGAGGAGGCTGCAGACGAAAGTGATCCGCTGGAAGAGAGCGGAATGCCGATCGTGAATCGCGACGCCCCACCCAGCCGACCGAGCAGTGCGAATGAATCGGCGGACGAGGGCCCGGACGAGGAAGACGCCTTGGACGAGCTCCTGTCGAAACCGGAGCCCTCCCCTTCAACGATCGGCCGCAACCGGGAATCTCCGTCCGAAGGAACACAGACCCCGCGCAGCCCGTTCCCAAGTCCACTCGACGACGAAGAATCGGAAGAGGGCGCTGTGCATCCCGTGGTCCCGCGCCGCGCTGAACCAACACCCGCGCCGCGCCGCCTGGCGCCGGTCCCCGATGAAGCCGACGACCCGATCTCGCCGGATGCCGCTTCGCGTCCGGACAACCGTTCGAACCCCTCTTCGAAATCTCCCGAGACAGACGACTCCGCCGATTTTCAGTCGGAGCAACGCCCGTCCAGCGCGTCTCCGCCGCGATCGGACGCCGCTCGCCGACCAGCCAGGCCCAAGGCGAAAGCCAAGTTGACGATCAACAAAATCGCTCCCTCCAGCGCTTACCTCGGTCGGCCGATGGTCTATCACATCGTTGTGAAGAACGTCAGCGACCTGCCGGCGCGGCACGTGGTGGTGGAAGACGCGCTCCCCGAAGGGGCCAAGATCGACGGTTCGATCCCCCAGGCGCAACTCGACAACAAGCGGCTGCTCTGGAAGCTGGGAACTTTGGAACCGGGGGGAGAACGGAAAATCTCGGTCCGGGTCGTCCCGCAGGCGGAAGGGACGCTCGGAAGCGTGGCCACGGTCAACTTCGCCACCGGCAACGCCGACGAAAACGGCGTCCCCTCCCCGAGCCTGAAACTTGAAGTGATCGCCCCCGAGCAGGCGGTCGTGGGAACTGAAGTCCCCTTTCAATTTCGCGTGCGGAACGTGGGGGACGTCGACGCCACCGGGGTGTTGATCCGCGACATCCTTCCCGCCGGTCTCCGCCATGCCGAAGGGGACGACCTGGAGAATGAAATCGGCCACCTGCCCGCCGGCAAATCGTTCGAGGCGACCTTGAGCCTCACCGCCGCCAAAACGGGAAAGATCGTCAATCGGGTGATCCTGACCGCCGACGGCAACGTGACCGAAGAATCGCACTCAGCAGTGGACGTGGTGGGACCGGCGGTGAGCGTGCAGCGCGCCGGACCCAAGCGGCTCTATCCCGGCAAGCCGGGGAGCTACATCAACACCGTCTCCAATCCCGGTCAGGGAGTCGTCCGCGACGTCGAAGTCGTCGAGTCGGTGCCTGTGGGGATGGAATTTATCGAAGCGACCGAGGGGGGACGGTTCCAGGCGCTCAAACGGACCGTCACCTGGACGATCGACCGCCTGGCGCCGCGCGAATCCAAACGCCTGGGAGTGACGCTGAACGCCGTCACCCGCGGCGCCAAGGTGAGCGTTGTCCGAGCCCGCGATGGCTCCGGGGGGAGCGGCGAAGCGGTCGGGACCACGCACGTTTCCGGAGTTCCCGCGCTGACGATCGATCTGGGGGAGATCGCTCCCTTGATCGACGTGGGGGAACAATTCAAGCTGCGGGTGCGGGTGATCAACCGCGGCACCGACGTGGCGAGCAACGTCCGGACGACCGTCCTGGTGCCGGCCGGATTGCATCTGGTCTCTGCCAAAGGATCCGTCGAATACAAACTGTCCCAGGTCGGAACCCCGGCGCCCGGTCGGGAACGCCACTTCAAAGCGCACCGCGAAGTGCAGTTCGCGCCGATCGGACGGATCGATCCTAAGGGAGAAGAGGAATTCGAACTGACGTTTAAGGCGCAGGACGCCGGGCAGGCGCGGGTGCAGGTCGATGTCCACTGCGACCAGGTGGACGAGCCAGTCAGCCGCGGCGAATCGACGACAATCGCTGACAGCGATCAATAGACGCCCGTCAGCGTCGAGCGGCCGCGAGTCCAACCCGCGACATTACGTTCAGCCGACTGGCAAAGCTACTTCTTGCCGCGCAGCATCGTTCCGCCGGAGACGGCGCCACCGGTCCGTGAGCCACCGGAGGAACCCCGCAATCCGCTGCTGCTGCGCCCCGGAGTTCCCGACCGAGTGGGAGCTTTGACCCCCGCTTTTGGTCCTTTACCCTTGAGGTTCCGTTTGGGAGCTCCGTCTCCTCCCATTCCTCCCATTTGGGCCTGGGCCTGCGACGATTCGAGTCCCAAATATGCCGGCAGTCCGCTCATCGACAATCCGACGATCAATGGAAGCGTTTTCAACAGCTTATGCATGAAATCCTCACCAGTTGTGATCAAGCGACCTGTCGCGCACGGGTCAATGAATCATAAGCTACACCTTCAGCATCCCCTGTATTCCGGGAAATGTCAAGCATTCCCTTGGAGTGGGAACTTCATTCCCGCCTTTCGTTGTTCCCGAAATCCAGCCTGTCGGTGGCGCAAACTAGCCGCCAACAGCGACTCTCCCAACCTTCACCCCGCCGCGATTTCTTGGGTCGTTCGGCTATTCGGAGAACTTTCACCCCCAGCCCTCGCAGTTCCGAAGGGATCCCGAACCGAAAAAGACGTACGACGGATTGGCAAGGACTGCTGTCTGTCCAAATCTTGCCGACATGACTGTACATTTGTTTCAAGCCGTGCTACTCTTTCCGCGAAGTACGAAACACAGTTTCGCCAGACGAATGCATGTTCGCGGTTGTCACTGTCGCTGAACCCACAAACGTCGAATGCCATCCAAACAGATCAACGCCGATAAGCCGCTCCTCTGGAAAGCCGACGTCGCGGCCTCCGTTGATCAGTTCAATCAATGGTTCATGCGATTCGCGCCCCAGGCGTTCCGCGATACTCGCGTCAAAACAACCGAGCACGTTAAGGCTGCACTCATTGCCACGCGCGACCTCCGCGACCTGAATGCCGACGTGCTGAAGTCCAGCCCGACGGCATTACCCACACTGCGAATGTGCACTGCGCCACCGCTCGCCGTCGACCGACTGATCGGGTTGGCGAGCGCCAACAAATCGCTCGTCGGAAGTATGGAGGCAGGCAAACTCGCGGCGCGCATGAAACCTGAGTTGCTGGCAGAGAATCTCAACTCGATTTGCCGCGTGTTGTCCCGGCTGCTCGATCGCGACATTTTCCCGTGGCTCGATGCAGCGACAAATCCGACCGAACATGAGCGTGACCGGGCGTCCACGATCGTTGCCGATCGGCTGTGCAGCGCCGTGGCCAACCCGATCGTCCGCAATGCGCAGGAGCAAAGGCAGTTGGCACTGATCGGCGAATTTCTCGACAAGCGCGGCTATCGAAGGCAGCCTCACCCTGCCGGCGCGTTGCTGGCAGACATGGAACCCGGCACCTACAGCTACCGAATGAACCTGGTTGTCGGAACGACCGTCAAGATCAATATTCCGATCGACGTCGTGATTCAGCCCAAGAAGTTGCGCAAGGGACGACTTCCCCTACTGATCGAAGCCAAGTCGGCTGGCGACTTCACCAATACGAATAAACGCCGCAAAGAAGAGGCGACCAAGGTTCACCAACTGCGTGCGACGTACGGCGATGGCGTGCGCTTCGTCCTGTTCCTTTGCGGGTATTTCGGCACCGACTATTTGGGCTACGAGGCCGCCGAGGGAATCGACTGGGTCTGGGAACACCGCATTGAAGACCTTTTGAAGCTGGAGCTGTAATGAGTACAACTGCCACCAGTCTGGATGCACGTGAGACACGGCGCAACGCGATGCAGCTTTCGATTGATGCCGATCGCTCGTCCGCCGAGCGAAATCGGCTCGGCCAGTTCGCCACCCCCAATGCGCTCGCTGTCGAGATCGCACGCTGCGTCGGCCGCGAGTGGCCCGAATGCACGCGACGCATCCGCTTCGCGGATCCGGCAATTGGCAGCGGCAGTTTCTTCTCTGCCGCACTGACAGTGTTCGGGGCGAACCGAATCGAAAGCAGCGTTGGGATCGAGCTGGATCCGCGATTCGTTTCGGCAGCCCGCGAGCTGTGGGCCAAAGCGGGATTGGAGGTCGTCCACGGTGACTTTACCCAAATTGTCGCCGCCAGCACACGTCCAGGCTCGCCCAACCTTGTTCTCGCAAATCCTCCCTATGTTCGGCATCATCACATGGATCGCGCCGATAAGGAGCGATTGAAACGCCTTGTCTTGCGCCTCTGCGGCGCGAACGTCAGCGGTCTGGCTGGGCTTTACGTGTACTTCGTATTGCTGGCCACCGCTTGGATGGAGGATGGTGGAATTGCGGCCTGGCTCATTCCGTCAGAGTTCATGGACGTCAACTACGGCTCGACACTCAAGGAATTCCTCACCGACCGGGTGACCCTCCACCGCATCCACCGCTTCGATCCCAGCGACGTGCAATTCGGGGATGCACTCGTGTCTTCCGTCGTTCTGTTCTTCCGCAAGCAGCCGCCCGAGCCGGGCCATGCAGTGGCTTTTACCTTCGGCGGCACGTTGGAGCATCCCACCGTGACGGAGCGCATCCCGCTTGGGGAACTGCGTGCGGCGCGCAAGTGGACGGCCTACCCAGCTCATGTCGAGAACGACCGGCGACCAATGAGCAATCATACCGGCCCGACGCTATCCGACTTGTTCCGAATTCAGCGGGGCATTGCGACCGGCTGCAACAAGTTCTTCATCCTCGACCGCAGCGACGCCATTCGTCACGGGATTCCCGATCAGTTCCTGCGCCCGATTCTCCCCAGCCCGCGCCATCTCAAGGTGACCGTCATCGAACCCGACGACGATGGCTACCCGATCATCGACCGCCAACTTTGCGTCATCGATTGCGACCGCCCGGAATATGCAGTCGAGACTCGCTACCCTGGGTTGTGGAAGTACCTGCAAACCGCTGAAACGCTGGGCATCAGAGACGGTTACCTCGTCGGCAAGCGGACACCCTGGTACAAACAGGAACAGCGCGAACCGGCACCGTTCCTCTGCACATATATGGGCCGCGGCTCGAACGACAAACAACCCTTCCGATTTATCTGGAATCGATCGCAAGCCATTGGCACCAACCTGTACTTGATGCTGTATCCGCAAAAGCCACTCGCCGCCATGCTCCGTCGCCATCCAGAGCGGGCTGCTCAGGTTTTCGAATTCCTGGGTCAAGTCACCGGGCACGAGCTGCGCGGCGAAGGGCGCGTCTACGGTGGTGGGTTGAACAAAATCGAACCGAGCGAGCTCGGCCGCATCTCCGCCGTGGAACTGGTCGAGTGGTGGCCGGAGCTCGGGGAAACAAGACGACGATCGGAAACGAAAACGCTATTCACCTAATCCACCCTCGCATACGCGCCGTGGAGTGCGTTCGTTTCATCGAAGCCTTTCGTATGTTGGAGAAGCGACGTCGCGGGGGAAAGTCACGGCTCTCGCCGATGGAAGTCTCTCTGAGGCGTCACGCCCCTTTCCGGATCAACGAAAAGCGGGAAAAAGTTCCCGCACTCCACAAAAAGCGGCGATGAATGCGCCGCTCTCCATGATTGCATTGGATTCCAGCGCCGCTATGCTGTCTCAGACGCTTGCCGTTCCGGTGGTGCATCCTGCCGAAGTCGGGATCCTTGATCTCTTCGACGCCGGACTGTTTTGAAATTCATCCGCTCTGCTGTCGCCGCGACGTCCTGTCTCACGAAAACGCTCCACAAGTCGAATGGTCTGCCCGCCAGGAGTTCCTTTATGCCCCTCCCCCGAGTGATTGCCGATGGTCCGCTGGATGCCACGGTCACCCAACTGATGCAGGGGAAGATCGAAGTCCTTCCCTGGGAGATCGCCCTGCGGGGGACGACAGAGCGGGTGGATGGGATGTACACGTATGGACATCCCCGCGTGGACGGTCCGATGCTCGATCGGCTTCCCGGCGTGCGAATCATCAGCAACTATGGGGTGGGGGTCGATCACATCGTGCTGGCGGACGCCGCGGCACGCCGGATTCCTGTCGGCAACACGCCGGGGGTTCTCGACGGAGCGACCGCCGATCAGGCGTTCGCCCTGCTCCTGGCCAGCGCGCGGCGGGTCGTCGAGGGGGATCGCTATGCCCGCAGTCCTCAATTCACTGTCTACGATCCGGGCTACATGCTGGGCCGGGAAGTCCACCATGCCACGCTGGGGATCGTCGGCCTGGGGCGGATTGGCCGGCAGATCGCCCGGCGAGCGCGCGGGTTCGAGATGAAAGTGCTGTATCACAATCGCCACCCGCGGGCCGACCTGGCGGCTGAACTGGACGCCAATTACGCCACGCTCGACGAACTCCTGGAACAATCCGACTTCGTTGTTCTCAGCGTTCCCCTCTCGGCCGAAACCCGCGGACTGATCGGCGCGGCACAACTGGCGCGGATGAAACCGACGGCGACGTTGATCAACGTCGCCCGTGGCCCGGTGGTGGACACGGCGGCACTCACGGCCGCGTTGACTGAAAAGCGGATTCTGGCCGCCGCGCTGGATGTCACGGACCCCGAGCCCTTGCCGCGCGATCACCCGCTCCTCGCGCTCGACAACGTGACGATCGTCCCGCATCTGGGCTCGGCCACGGTGCAGACGCGGCAAGCGATGGCGGAAATCTCGGTAGAGAATCTGCTCCGCGGATTGCGCGGCGAGCCGTTGCTCCACCAAGTCTGAAGCGCGCACCTTCCAAGGAAACTGCCTTGTTGACTCCCAACGGCGGGTTTCGACTGCCTCGAACGCACATTGGCGGCTCAGCGGGAGCTTCGCCCTCCCGGTCTGCTGTTCCTTTTCACCAAACGTCGCGCAGGGCGACTAAGAATGCTCTCGAGGATCCCCTCAGCGGATGATTTGCAGTTTCGGCAACGCCTTTTGCAATTCAGCAACCCCCTCGGGAGTCACTTGGGTTTTCTGGAGGTCCAGTTCCTGAAGGTCTTCCAACCCTTCCAGGCTTCGAATTCCCTCGTCCGTAATCCGGCCGTGCCCCAAGCCGATCCACAGCGAGCGCAATTGCGACATATTGGCGAGATACTTCAGACCGGCGTCGGAAAAGTGATTTTGCTGCATCGACATCCGGCGGAGATTCGGCAGCGTCGAGAGCACCTGCAAGGCCTCGTCTCCGATCGGGCTGTTGCTGAGGTGGACGCTTTCCAGTCGCTCCAGGTGGCCCAGATGGCCAACCCCCGCGTCGGTGAGACGGATCGCGTCCCAGACGAAAAAGACCTCCAGCTCCTGGAGCTGCGTGAGGCTCTCCATCGCGACGTCGGTCGCCTGCCCTTTATGCAGGTACAGGCGTTTCAATCGCGGAAACGAGGGAGCCGTCCGCAGCGCCTCGTCGCAATCGGTGTAACGATTGTCGTAGCGCTGGCCCTTGTCTTCGTGGTACACCATGTTGACTTCCACGACGTGCCCCTGCGGATCGAGTTGATACCATCCTCCCAGATCGCGGATTTCGTTGGCGGCCCAGCGTTCCTCCTCGATGGGGAGAGGGAGAACCACCGGATCGCGCTTGGGGCGCGGCGGGGGAGGCTTTCGGGCCAGGATGCGGAACGTGACCGTCACGGTCTCACCCGCATCCACGGAAATCCCCTCGTCGTATTTTTCCTTGCGCCAGGTCCGATCCCATAGATCCCCCTGGACCAGGCAGGGGAAGTTCGTACCGGAAGGGACGCGGAGTCGAAACCTCCCTTCGGCGTCAACGACGCACACGCGGGTCGTATCGACGGCGCTTTTTTGTTTGGTCCGCAGACCGACCTGCGGCCTGTTCCCGGAGGGAGATTCGGCCCCTAACGGTTGATTGTCGACCGTCAACACGCGTCCTTCAATCCAGCCCCCTTCCACCAGTTGCAACTCGAGTGCGCGGGATTCGCGGTCCGCGACGACCTTGATCAGTCCCGGCGGAGCGCTGAATCGATCAGCCGACCAGGCTTGAACCGTATATTGTCCGGGGGGAAGGCTGGTGAAAAGGTACTCTCCCTGGTCGTCGGCCAGGCATTCTTGCCCCCGCAGGTTGTGCGCCAGATTGGCCTGGATGGCCAAAACCAGGACGCCCATTGCCGGTTTTCTGGACTTCTGGTCAACCACTTTGCCTCGGAGCGAACCTCCTTTGGCCAGGCGGACGCTGAGCGGACCCGGTGGCTGGAAATTGGCATGCCGATACAACGCGTACGCGGGATGTCGAATGTGCAATCCGAGGCGGTCGTTCGCTCCGGCCGCTGGACGAGGCGAGGAGGCGCGGGGCTGCTCGGTCGGTGAAGGGGCCAGATCGGTGATCGCAAAGCGACCATCATTTCCCGTGCGAGCGCTGGAGACTCCTTCGAGTGGCCGAAAGCCAAGCCCGGCGACTCCCACCAGCGCCCCCTCGATTGGCTGCCCCTTGCCATCCGTGACAACCCCTGCCAGCGTCGCCGCCGGTTGCATCTGAAAGTCAATCCCCTTCCAATCCTCCGGTTCGACCAGATGCGCCACGTGCGACGCCATTCCCTGGGCGGTCGCTGCCACCACATAACACCATTGCCAATCCTGCAACCCCCCGGACACCGGTTCCAAGTCAGCAAATTCATACCTGCCCTGCGCATCGGACAGAATCTCCCGCAGACGCTCGTCGCGCCCGATATCCCCCCGTGGGCTGCGGTAAAGGGTCACAGTCACGCGCGGCACGGGCGTCCCCTGTTCGTCGCGACAAACACCGGCAATCGTGAGCGACTCCTGCGCCATCAGGAGGCGGGTTGCTGTCAGCAGGATGATCACCAGGAAGGCACGGATCAACGCGCGTCGCGGTCCCTTTCGGATGCCAACCATCACTACTGTCCTCCTCTTTATCGTGAGATTGCCGCGATCGCGTTGACGAAACCCAACAAGCCTCCGCGATATCGTGAAGGGATATCGTATCCCGATTCGGAACGAGGTGGCAACGGCGGAGCTGTTGTCGCCCGAAACGAGACACTGGTTTGCGCAAACGCGTTTCGATTTCAACCGAAACAGTGGCATGGTCATCGGCGAATTCTGCTCCAGGCCGCCCTCAACGGCCTTGTGCCGTTGGAACGAAAGATCCGGAGGCTGGAACGGCGCCCCATCGAGAATGATCCCACGTGGAGAACCGCTCCCCCCTCCCCGCCGCAATCCATGCTCGTGCGGCGCGAAACCGCTGTGGCGCGGCGGGGAAGGGCTACGGTGGTGATTCGTGCGGATTTGGAAATCTGCCTCACGGCGTGGGATAGATTTCCGAATCGGCCGCGTGCGTCACTCCCCTCTCACGACTTCCGTCTCCAACTCGCAGGGGGGCGCGCCCAGAAGGTAGCGCACCTGGTTGAGTTGCGATCGCAAATCGGGGTCTGCGTCCAGGAGCCCGCGCAATCGCTGGCAGGAGTGAATCACCGTGCTGTGGTCTCGCCCCCCCAGGTGGCGGCCGATCTGTTGCAGGCTGTTGGAGGTCAATTCCCGCGCCAGCCACATCGCGCATTGTCGCGGGAGAGCGAACCGGCGGGCGCGCTGTGGCGACCGCAATTCGGCGACGGTTGTGCCGAACTGCTGTGCTACGGCGCGGCAAATGTCCTCCAGCGTCAACTTGGGGGGAGGCAGGTCATGCGCCAGGAAGCGGCGGACCAGATCCACGTCCAATGCGCAGCGATCGTGCCGCGTCAGTGCCGTCAGGCGTTCCAACGCCCCCACCAGTTCGCGGGGAGAGACGGCCAATTCGTCCGCCAGCAGCGTCAGCGCCCGGGGAGAGGCCGCGATCCGCCGCCAGCGGGCAACGTGCTGCACCAATCGTCGGCGACTCTCAGCCTCGGGCATCCGCAAAGGAGCGAGGACGCCACCCCGAAAACGGCTAATCAGCTTGGGGGGAAACCCGGACAAGGCGCCGGGGGATTTGTGGCAACTCCAGAGAATGCGGCCCCCGCTCGATGCCAGTTCGTTGGCCAGCGACAACAACTGCACCAGCGTTTCGGGGCGTCCCTCCAGCACCTGCACATCTTCCATCACCAGGAAGTCGCACTGCCGGGTCGCCGACTGAAAGAGCGGAATGGTCTTCTTGGAGGCCGCTTCGGAAAACTCAGCGGCGAATTGGCTGGCGGTCCATTGCTGGACTTTCGCCTGGGGGGACGCGGCCAAGGCCAAGCTGACTCCCAGCGCCGCCAGTTGGCTCTTTCCGACCCCTGCCGATCCGTACAGAAACACGGAGTGCGTGGACCGCAATTCCGCCGATTCGCATAGCGCCAGCACCGCCGCATGGGCGAACTGGTTTTCCGGATAAACCAAAAACGGAACGGCGATGGAAGCAGAACGAGGCACGGAAGGAATTGTAGGCGGTGTACTTCCAGCCCCGCAACCGGCCATGGGTCGATCTGATTCAGCGACGGTCCGCCAAGGTGGAACGAATCCCGC
>JBJXGA010000367.1:0-28733 GCA_046152955.1 Planctomycetales bacterium
CTGGAACTCGACCGGCGACTCGTCCGGCGACTCGACCGGCGACTCGACCGGCGACTCGACCGGCGACTCGACCGGCGACTCGACCGGCGACTCGACCGGCGACTCGACCGGCGACTCGACCGGCGACTCGTTGTCAGATAACTGAACCAAATTTCCCGGCGACCGCTTCAGGCGCCGGTCGTGGCGGCGCTGCGTCAGCAACCGGCGCCTGGCGACCACAAACAGGTATTTCTCAAACATTTCACAGGAAGTGATTTGATCCATCAATCCCTGCGACGCCTGCGAACAAACGCTCGACATGATGTCGAGCGCCACATCCTCTTCGTCGACGACAGGGCGGGGACGCCCCGCAAACCAGTGGCGAAGGCGAACGACAAGGGGCTGGAAATACCGGTCGAAGAGGAGTTCACTCGCTCGGTCGCGTCGAGCGGCGTCTTTCATTTCCTGCAACAACCGGCAGACAGAATCCGGCGCGCGAGCAACTCCTGGGAATTGGTTGTCAGACATGAGAGTGGCCCCGTGAGACAAAACTTGCCGAAGTTTGCCAGCTTCTCAGTTTAACTGGCGGAACAAGACCCCGGCAAGCGGATTTCCAGAGATTTCCAGAAAATTCCCGGAACGCGACCAGATTTTTGACACCTGCACTCTGGAATTGGCGCCTATCTCTATGCAGGATGAGCAACTCCAGGACGACGGATCGAAATCAACAGACGCTGATGTGCCTTCCAAGCCAGGAAGTCGCAGTGTGGCCAGGCGATTGAGGATCATTCATGGTGGGCCGTAAGAATAGAACTCCTGATGATGTTGGCCAACCAGAGGTCCAGCCTCCTCGAGTGGTGCCAATCGGGAAGCTCCCGTTGTGTAGGGCAGCGCTTGGGAGGACAGGGTTCCCTCGCTCGGAGGGACCGGAATCAGTTCGGTGCTTGATACCGGCCGGGCTGGCGCGAATGAAGTTTGTGGTGTTGCTGGCGATTTGCAGCGCGGCGACCATCTGGGTGCTGACCGCGTCGACCAATCGTACACATCGGCAAGACGCAGCCGAGGGGCCTTTGCACATTTCCGGCAAATCGCTCGATATCGGGACTGTCTGGGCACAGCGCGGCTTCGAGAGAGCAGTCACATTGCAGAACGGGTCAGATGAGCCGCTGCAAGTAGACCTCTCGACGTCATGCAATTGCACCGGGATTTCACCAACGAGCTTCGTTCTTCCGGCACACTCTGAGCAAATCCTGAAACTTGAACTGGACCTGGTCGGTCCCCGTGACGACTTGGGGACACCTGCTCCGTTTGCCGTCGCCATCATGGCCAGCGTCAATCGCGGCGAGCGTCCCGCGCAACAATGGCAACTGCACGGTAGGATTCGTTCTGGAATTGTCGTCGAACCGCGGACACTGGATTTTGGCGAAACGTATGACTCCGATGGTCCTCCAGCCCCTCGGACGATCGCCGTCCGGTGCTTGAGTGATCTTGGCGACCTTGCGGTCGATTGCGACGCCGAGTTGGGAACGGCCGAAGTCACCAAGGAACGATCAAAGGCGGGCGCATTTCTGGTGACCGTCCTTCCGCGGGCCGGCCTTCCGGTAGGCACGCACAAATTCCGGTTACGAGTTCAGGCGACCTCGGGTGGTCTGGAAATTCCGCCTGTTGACGTGCCAATGGTCGTCAAAGTGGTGGGAAAATATCGAGTTGTTCCAGACATCGGCCACTTGGGTCTCGTAGAAATCGGACAATCCGTCGAGCATTCTTTTGCCGTCTTGTCCCGAGACGACGACCAGGCTGAAGTCATCAATGCAATTTCGGATAATCAGGAGTTCGTGCCGACGATTCAGCACACTGTCCAGGGCGACGAAACCGGCGTTCAAAGCGCGCTGGTCCAGATTCGATGCACTCCCTCCGAGCCGGGGCGACGCACTGCGCACATCCAATTTGTGGTTCAGTCGGAACGAAAGGAAGACGCTAGGGTTGTGGAATTGCAGCTATCGTGCGAGGCGTTGCCCCCTGCTCAGTCATTGCATGTCAGCAACGCGTCCAGGGGTACGACGCTTCCAATGCCAGGACAAGTGACACCCGATTAGAAGGAGGTCCAGTAGATGCCTGCTTTCACCATTTCCGCCCAGCGACGTTCCGTTTGGCGGATGAGCGCCATCCTGGCACTCGCGTTGATGGCATTTGGGGCCTCGTCTTTCACGTTACATGGCGATGATTCTGTCAAGAAAGAGGCCGTCCTAAGAGCCTGGAGCGACCGACAGCGTCGGTTTCAGTCGGTGAGATATGCTTGGAGGCAAACCGGCAACATTCGCCTTTCAACTATGCTACCCGATTTTCAAGCCGCAATTCGCCAGTCGTTTCCAAATGTCGGCGAATTCCTCGCAGTTACTCAGGAGATGCAAGTTCATTTTGACGGAGAGAAATTCGGACAGCGTCTATCTACAACCGACGGCGACAAGCTCCGAATGCCCATCGGGGCTCGCGACACCTACGACGGTACGACAAGCCAGCACTTCACGGGTGCGGCACCGGCAGGAAGTGTTGGTTCAGGAATCTTGTCATCGTCAAAGCATGCGTTTGGTGTCGAAGTGCTATATTCAAAGCCGCCCTTGCTCTTCTTTCGTCCAATGGTTGTCTCGCTCTCGCTAATTAACTTTGAGGAATGCGCAGTACTGCCGGCCGAGGTTCCGGTTGGAAATGCCACTTGCATCGTTCTAGAGCAAACCAATTCAGACAACCCGCTTCGCCAACGGTACTTCTTGGACGTGAGTGAGTCATACATTCCTCAAAGATTCCAGGAACTAGTCGAACTTCGCGAAGTGCATCGAATTGACTTTCGGTACAAGAAGGACGCGGCACACGGGCTCGTCCTCGAGGGGTGGACCTGTACGTCGTTCACTAGGAATGGAGAGGTTGACTCAACGCGAGTGTGCGACGTGACAGACTATTCGATCAACGTCCCGATTCCTGCGGATGAATTTCGGATTGACTTTCCTCCGGGGACCTATATTGAAGATCGTCGAGGCGTTAAGGAAGGCCGCAACTCGACCGCATTGGATGATATTTCGGGTGTCAATCGGGTGGATGCATTGCGGCGCGGAAACTGGAATGCCTGGACCTATTGCGCACTGGGGACGCTCGGATTGACAGTGTTGGCGATCATTGGTCATACGCGGCGTCGCGCATGCCGTAGCAAGAAGATCCATTTTTAGTGTTGCACTCGGTAGTGTCGCAAAGTCCGGTGAATGGTTCGGCGTGTGCTGAGCCAGGGTTGGTCGTAGATTCTCTTCATTCTTGTCAGGAGTATTGGATTATGAATGTCCGTATTGTGTCGCGAGGGGGATTTGTGTTTAGTGTGGTAACTGTCTGCGCCATGCTAGCCAGTACTGTATTTGCTACTTGTACGAATGGATGTATGTATGTAAGTTGTTTTTTTGATAATGCCGCTGCGCAATGCTATTCTTCCGATGTGACTACCGCCGTTAATACTGCATGGATCGGTGACCCGAGTCGCGGAGCGATCGGAGGAGTATATGAGGAATTGAACCCCAAAGTGCAGGCATGGGTCTCAAAAAGGCCGACCTGTGCGACCGAGTGTACTGGTACGCTTGTGAGGTGCAATAATGCTGCATCACAATCAACCTGCGCTGGCGCATTGACCGACACTGGATGGGTATACAAAGCGCGTTGCAAGCCTCCGGGCACGAACCCTTGACGGAGATTCTGTAAACGCAAGAGAATCAGTACCGTCGCGGCCCGTGGAAAAAAAGTGAGATGGCTTGCGAGATGACGCGTCTTAACGAGCGTGTAGTGCTTGCTCCGAATCGACCGCGCATCTCGCTTTCTGTTTCGGTTCTTCTTGGGTTGCACGCTGGCCTGCTCGTGTACCAGGGGCTGGTTCACAGTCCGCCGATCGACGAACCGGCGCATCTTGTGGCGGGCTTGAGTCATTGGGAATTCGGCGGGTACGACCTGTACCGGGCGAATCCCCCGCTGGTTCGTGTCTTGGCGACGCTGCCTTTGCACCTCATGCAACTCGAGGCTGACTGGTCGGGATACGATGGCTCTGCCGGTTCGCGGGCTGAGTTCGACGTGGCTCGCGACTTCCTCCAGCGGCATCGGGACCGAGCGTTCTGGTATGTCGCCATCGCACGCTGGGGCCTCGTTCCGCTGAGTCTGATGGGAGGCTTTGTTTGTTGGCGCTGGGCAACGGAACTCTATGGCGCGAGCGCCGGTCTTCTGGCGCTGGCGCTCTGGTGCTTTTGTCCCAACGTCCTCGCCAATGGGGCGCTGATCACTCCCGACTTGGGGGCCACGGCGTTGGGTTTGGCCGCGACGTACGCGTTTTGGCTCTGGCTCCGCGACCCTTGCCGCGAATGGACGTTGGCGGCGGGCGGCGCTTTGGGTTTTGCCGAGTTGACCAAGTTTACCTGGATCGTGCTATTTGGACTTTGGCCGTTGTTGTGGATCGTCTGGCGAATTGCTTATCGCGAGCGCGGGGTGAAACCCGTGCAACGCGCACTTGGGGGTTTGGCTCTATCGGAGGGAATCTCCCACGCTGGAGGTACTGACATCTCTCGGAACCGAACCGAGCGGCCCGGCGCTCTGCAACTGGCGGGGATACTGCTCATCGGGCTGATCGTTCTAAATCTGGGATATGGCTTCGAGGGGACGTTTCAGCCGCTCCAGGACTACCGGTTCGTCAGCCGCACTTTGGCTGGGCCGCCAACCTTTGGCAATCGGTTCGCCCAGTCTTGGGTTGGGACAGTTCCGGTCCCTTTGCCGCGCAATTACGTGATGGGGATCGACACGGTCAAAGAGGCGTTCGAGATGAATCGACCGGGATATTTGCGAGGCGAGTTCAAACCTGGGGGCTGGTGGTATTACTACCTGTATGCCCTGGCCGTGAAAATTCCCCTGGGGACATGGGGATTGCTGATGTTGGCGCTGGGGTCAAGCGCATGGAACTGGCGCAAGCGACGCTTAACCGATCGGCACTCGGACCAAACCAGAATAGGCCCAAGGGGCTCGAATGAGCCAAGTGTCGGTTGGCTAGACGCGCTGGTGCTGTTGGCGCCGGCGGGTACGCTCCTCGTTTTGCTCAGCGCCAACGGCGGGATCAATCGACATTTCCGGTATGTGCTTCCGGTGCTCCCCTTCGCCTACATTTGGATCAGCCAAGTGGCGCGAGGCTTGTGTCGGCAGCGCGCTGGAGTTGGCGAACCGGAGATCAAAGCTGAGAATGCGGAATCCTCGCCCACTTCAGTGAGCCCTACCGAGCCATATCGCTTTGTGGCTCGATCCCCCAGGGCCGGGCTCGCCTCGCCTGTGTTGCAACAGTCCTTCAAGTTTCTTGTGATGGGTGCGTTCGGTTGGGCGGTGGCCAGCAGCCTGTGGGTGTATCCGTATTGCGGTTCGTACTTCAATGAGTTGGCGGGGGGACCGAAGAACGGGCACGCGCACCTGCTGTGCAGCAACATCGACTGGGGGCAGGATCTGTTGTTCTTGCGAGACTGGTATCGAGCCCATCCTGAAGCGCGGCCATTCCATCTGGCCTATTACGGGCCAGTCGACCCACGGTTGGCAGGTATTGAATTCACGCTGCCGCCGATCGGTCCCCGCCCCGACGGCCATGGCTCGGAACGAGTTCAGGGGCCGCCCGGCCCGATCCCCGGCTGGCACGCCGTGAGCGTCCACATTCTCAGAGGGTCTGGTTCAAGCGTGGCCGATGGCCAGGGGGGGTATTATCAACTGGATCCGTTCGACTACAGCTATTTCCTGAACTTTGAACCAGTGGCGATGGCGGGATACTCGATCTATGTTTACCATATTACTCAGGATGAAGCCGAGCGTGTGCGTCGCGACCTGGGGCTTCCCCCGTTGGCGCAAGACTCTGAGTGATCGGAGCCGTCGCAACGGTGATCCACGAGGGGAGCCATTTTTTGCTTTTTCTGAAACCTTCCGGACGTCGAAGGCGCCTAACTTAGTAGAGTCCCTACCGAAAGTGATTTGACGTTGTCGCACCAGTCCCTATTACGGCATCGGTTGATTGCGCGAACAGCCCGCCTGGAGCGGTACTCCTCGCGGATTGGACTGAATGCTCCGTACCTTGCTTGGCAATTGGAGGCATTCCGGTCGCACCTGGGACACCGCATCCTGGAAGTGGGATGCGGTGTCGGCGGGATCATCGAGCAATTAGGCCCACGCGAGTTGATTTTTGGAGTCGACGTTGAACCTGAAGTGTTGGACTACGCTGCCGAACGATACCGCGACCGACCTGAGTGCCAATTCGAACTGCTGGACTTGACCGACTCCTGCCAGTCAAGGCTGGACGATTTGCGCGCGATGCGGTTCGATACGGTGATCTGCATCAACGCCCTCGAACACATGGCCGACGACCGCTTGGCCATGCAGCGGATGTCCTGGTTGCTTCCCCCTCAAGGGGTTGTAGCCCTACTGGTTCCGGCGCACCCTTCGCTCTTCGGCAATTACGATCGGCTTGATGGGCATTACCGCCGGTATACCAGGGAGTCCATTGGCGAGTTGGCGGCAGCGGCCGGTTTCGCCATTTTGCAATTGCGACATTTCAACGCGCTGGGGGCCGTGGGATGGTGGGTTCAGTATCGACTGCTTCGAAGGGCGCAGCATGGGGCGACGCATTTTGGTATCATGAATCGCCTGATCCCGGCCTGCCGCCTTTTGGAGCGTCTGGCGCCGCCACCGTTTGGTTTGTCATTGATTGCCGTTCTCCGCAAACAGGAGCATCGATCATGAAGAATTGGCGAGACTTGGGGGTTGCAAAGCGATGCAGTCGGGGCTTCACGCTCATCGAATTGATCGTGGCGATCAGTGTGATCGCCGTTTTATTGGCGCTGCTACTGCCCGCCATTCAGCAGGCGCGCGAGGCGGCGCGGCGTACGCAGTGTCGCAGCCAATTGAAACAGATCGGGTTGGCGCTGCACAACTATCATGGCAGCTTCGGGACGTTTCCGCCGGGGGGGATCACGGCGGGCAATTGGTCCACGGCCCCCACGTATACCAATTGGGCGATTGCCATTCTGCCCCATCTCGATCAAAAGCCGCTCTATGATCGGTATGATTTCACCCGCGCCAACGAAGATCCGGTGAATGCCTTCGTGCGGGAGGCCTCGGCAGCCGGTATGTCGTGTCCATCGGACCCCAACGGCGGGCTGAAAGGATCGCCCGAGACCGGCCCAGGGGTCGGCCTGCTATTTGCCACCGGATCCTACCGGGCCATGTCAGGGAAGTCCGACGGCGAGCCCCGGCCCGGTGGTGGCGAATGGTATGATGCCGAGAACTCGCTCCCCCGCCAATGGCGCGGCGCCATGCATCACGTCGGCACGGGAGGCCTGCGCACCGAGCGGCTCGACGACGTGATTGACGGAGCGTCGCAGACGCTGTTGGTGGGAGAATACGCCAGCAAACCGTGCGGCGCCGACCCCGTTTGCAACCGCACCACGTTCTGGGCCTATACGTATACGTCGTATAATCAGTCGTCGGCGTGCCCCGAATGCGGCGACCGGACAATGCAGCCCGACTATGCAGGTTGCCTCAGCGGACCGGGGGCCGGATTCAATAACGCCTGCAAGCGCGGCTGGGGGAGTTTTCATACTGGGGGAGTCCATTTCGTCTTGTGCGACGGCTCAGTACGGTTCATCAACTCGAACATCGATCGCACGACATTCGGCAACATGGCTACGATCGCCGGGTCGGATCTGGTTCGTGAGTAAAGTGCGCTGTCGCGTTAGTTCGGTGCGTCGAGCGCTTCCAGCCGGGCCCGCGCCGCATCGGCCCAGGGGCCGCGGCGGTCGAACTCCAGGTATTTGCGCCAGTGGAGGGCGGCTTCCTCCGCGCGTCCCAATTGGTGCAAGGCTTCAGCCCGATGCAGGTGCGCATCGGGATAGTCGGGATGGACGTCGAGGGCCACCCCAAACGCATCCACCGCTGCGGGAAGATCCCCCAGTTCGGCATGCAAACAGCCGATTTGCGTCCAGGCTTCGACGTAGTTGTGGTCGAGTTCGGCCGCCACGTGATAACGTTCCAGGGCGGCCTGGGGAAGCCCCAGCCGATACAGCGTCTCGCCAAGCTGAAAGTGAACCTCCGGAGCGTCGTGATCGAGCATCAGGCTCATCCGACACGCCTCGACCCCCGCCTCCAGATGACCGTTTTCCGCCTGGCGACGCGCTTCGTCGAACCATTCGGCGGCGCCCCATTGGGCCTGGTCCGCTTGCGGCAATGGGAGGATGTCGGGCGGTCCGTCTGCTTCAGCGACCGCCACCGCTGGCGGCGCCTCCCTGTGGTCGAAGTCGAACAGCATCTGGCCGCTGAGCGTCGTCAGTCGCCCCTGCGGATCGCGGTACAGGAGGTGCCGATCGCGTGCCAGGATTTCCAACTGCGCTTGCGGCCGGTCGGTGCTCCCCACCATGTGCCGCAGGCGATCCAGTCCCGCCTGGATTTCCCGGATTGGAACTCCTCCCTCAACGAGTTCCGAAAGGCGGCGGGCGCTGGCGACTTCCCTGAGGTCGAAGTAGGGGAGCCGAAAGACGCGGCTGACCGGCTGGATCAACCCCATCCGTTCCCAGCGACGGATCTGGTGGACCGAGATCCCCAGTGTCTGCCCCAGCATCGCGGGGGTATACAACCGATCCAGGTCGCGACGATGTGTGTCCAATCCGACGAACCCCAGCCACTCCGATTCGCGCACAATGCGAATCTCCAGGCCAACCTGCCGCCAGCTCTCCACCTGCTGCAATTTGACCGAGGGATGGCCATCCGGTTCCAGCGGCCATCCTTCCTCGCCGACGACCAGCATCGTGGTCTGGCGGCTGACATGGTCGGTGGCGATTCCCCCCTGTTCCTCGACTTTGGCCTGCGCCTGCTTGTGGGTCATGGAGGCCAGCGTTCCGGTGAACGCGACGCGCTCCCCCGCCAGCGGGAGAGGATTGACAAGCGGCGGCTGGGAATCTGGCGACGACATGACTGCGAGCATACAGGCCGTTTCCCCCTCTGAGTAGCCTATCGAATCACCAACGATTATGATCACCCCCGCAGCTTGTCGAGGCCGACAGCGCCGCCTCCAGGTTCGCCAGCACCAACAGTGCGAAAAATCCCAACCAGCGCGCCTCAAAAGCAGCACGCGCCCCAAAAAAACGTCCCAATTCCCATCGCCTAATCCCTAGCGCCTAACCCCTAACCCCTACTCGCCCCCCATGCCGCAACTTTCAGCCGCCGATCCGGAACTCTGGTCGGCCATTCAACTCGAGATGACCCGCCAGCAGGATGGCCTGGAACTGATCGCCTCGGAAAACTACACCAGTGCCGCGGTCCTCGAAGCGGCCGGCACCGTTCTGACCAACAAGTATGCGGAAGGGTATCCCGGCAAGCGGTACTACGGCGGGTGCGAACATGTCGATGTCGTGGAGTCGCTGGCCCGGGATCGGGTCTGCCGACTGTTTGGCGCCGAGCATGCCAATGTGCAACCGCACTCCGGTTCGCAGGCCAACATGGCGGTGTATCTGACCGTTCTGAAACCGGGGGATACGTTCCTGGCGCTCAACCTGGCACACGGCGGACACTTGACGCATGGGATGTCGTTGAATTTTTCGGGACAGCTCTATCATGCCGTGCATTACGGCGTCCGCCCCTCCGACCATCGGATCGATTTCGATCAGGTGGCGGCATTAGCCCGCGAACACAAACCGAAACTGATCGTCACCGGGGCCAGCGCGTATCCGCGCGAGATCGACCATGCGCGGTTTGCCGAGATCGCCAAAGAGGTCGGGGCGCTGTTCATGGTGGATATGGCGCATTATGCGGGACTCGTTGCGGGAGGGATGCACAACAGTCCGATCCCGGTCGCCGACTATGTGACGAGCACGTCGCACAAGACGCTTCGCGGTCCGCGCTCGGGATTCGTCCTGACCAAAGCGGCCAACGCCAAAGCGCTCGATAAATCGGTTTTTCCCGGCATGCAGGGGGGGCCGCTGGAGCACATCATTGCCGCCAAAGCGGTCTGTTTCCTTGAGGCGCTGCAGCCCGCGTTTCAGGACTACGCCCGGCAGATCGTAGCCAACGCCCGGACGCTCGCCGAGACTTTGGTGTCCGGCGGAGTGAAACTCGCCAGCGGGGGAACCGACAACCACCTGATGCTGGCCGATGTGACTTCGCTGGGTCTGACCGGCTCGATCGCCGAAAAGGCGCTCGACAAAGCGGGAATCACCGTCAACAAAAACATGATCCCCTTCGACCAGCGAAAGGCGATGGACCCCAGCGGCATTCGGCTGGGGACTCCCGCTCTGACGACAAGAGGGATGAACGAGCCGCAGATGAAACAGGTGGGGGAATGGATCCTCACGATTCTGCGATCTCCCGAAGACGTCGCCGTGGGTGGGCGCGTGCGGGGAGAAATCCGGGAATTCTGCAAGAACTTCCCCGTTCCGGGAGTGTGAGCGGCGATCCGTGGAGCGCTAGAGGCGAACGCGCGGCGGCAAACAGGGCTGCGTTCGCCAGGCGGATCAGTCCTCTTCGTCGGGCACGATCCCCGCATCGGCCAATACTTCCTCGACGCGGCCGCGACAGAGGCGAACGAGTCGATTCACGGGACGGGGTGAACCGGCGGCCAGAAGACTGGCGACGATCGACGCATAGGCGTCATCCCAGGTGGCCTCGGCCTCTCCCGTCAGATGCGGGCGGCAATTTCGGGAACCGTGCAAAGCCCACTCCAGCGGCGTGCAGTGGAACTCACTGTCTTTGCCCTCCAGCGGCGGATGATGCTCCAGCAAAAGTTGCACAATCCCGACATGCCCCTGCCAGGCGGCGGCGTGCAGCGCCGTCGCCCGACGCTCGTCCAGCGATGCCACGTCGAAACCGACCGCCAGCATCGTCCGCACCCCCGCTTCGTTGCCGCGCCAGGCCACTCCAGGGAGATGCGATTTGGCGATCGGGGCGAGTTCCTTGAAGAGGTTTGGGGAGCCGCTCATGAGACTTCTGGCGCGCGGCTCGTCTCCCGACAGGCAGGCGGAGAGGAACGCTTCCTCCGGGCTCAACGGTTCCGCGACGCCGCGCTCCGTGAGCAGGTCAATCGCCGCGCGGTGGCCGCAAAGGACCGCTCGGCGGAACGGCGTCAGCCGATCGGCGCTCACGGCCCGCAGGTCGGCCCCCTGCTCCACGAGTAATTCCAAAAGGTCGCGCGGCTGATGGCAATCAATGGCCCAATGGAGCAGCGTCATCTTCTGCTGGGCAAGGATGCGCTCGTTCACGTCGGCGCCGTGGCTCAAAAACAGCCGCACGAGCTCCAGGTGGCCGAGCGCCACCGCATGATGTACGGCGTTCGATCCCGCGATCGCGGCGCCATGCTCCAGGAGGAGTTGCACGCAGTCCGGGGCGCCCCGTTCCACCGCATGGTAGAGGGACTCGTTGTCGTTGGGAGTCGCTCCGGCGTCCAACAACAATTTGGCGAGCAGGACGTTGCCGTTGATCCCACAGGCGCCGTACAGAACCGATAAGGGACTGCCGGGGAAGTCCGGATGATACCACCGGGAATTGGGGTCCGCCCCCCGTTGCAGGAGCAGCGCGGCCAGCGCTCGCAGCTTGGGCTCGCGGACATTCAGCGGAGCGGCACAGTGTGATGCGCACACGTAGACGAGCGGAGGCGCATTGAGCGGTCCCCCCGGGCGCTGCACCAGGCCTGAATTTTTGTCGAGCATCGCTTCCACGGTGGAGAGTTCGCCCAGCGCCGCCGCCGCATAGAGATCACTCGTCGCCAGGTCAGGAAACCGCCCCAGCAAACGTTCGGCCCGCGCCAACTCCCCGTGCAGGCAGCACTCGATGAGCCTGTGGACTCGCTCCGTATGTTGCTTTGCTGCTTCCTCCGCCAGTTCCACGTGCCACTTCAACTCGGCCCAATTGGCAAACCCGTATTCGCGGGCGATGACGAACTGCGCGTCGGCCAGTTTCAGCGTTGGTTCTGCGGGAACTGCCTCGTCGCCAACATTTGGCGACACGCGCCCAGGGAGAATGGCCACGATGCGAGACAGCGCTTCGGGGAGTCGCTGCCGCCCCGCGCGCAACAGCGACTGGGCCTGCTTCTTGAGGTGTTCGAGCGAGGGACGCGGGGGAAGAGATTGGGTCATGACGACCTCCTTCTGTAGGATTCCCGATGTCCGCACCTCGGGCAGAAAGAGGTTACCGAGCAACCAGATTGAAGCGAGGTGGGATGATCCCTTTCCGCGGACGGGCTGCGCCCTCATGCGCCGCGACTGAATATAGCGGGAAGCAATTGAACAATCAAATGGGCCTGGAGGAGTCCAGAGGGCCACGCGTGGCATCATCGGAAACGGACCCGTTGCTGCTCACGGTTTGTCTGGTCCGGGCAAACTTGCCGGATCAATATTCCAGAAGGAATCGCGAATCGAGGAAAGAACTGATTGCTTCGGGCGACGCAGGGGGAAGCAGGAAGCTCATTCAGGAATCTCCGGTCGATTCCCCTGGCGCTGCCGCCGATTCCATTCCAAATAACGATCCAAATCGTCCTCATCGTCGGACCAGGATCCCGCCGCCCGGCGCAATGCTTCAAGGGCATCAACCCGAGTCGAGGGCGCCGACGGATTCGTCGGTTCCACTGTCACGTTGACCGACTGTCCCTCCGGGAGCCCCGGCGCCTGGTCAAGCTCGATCGTTCTTCCTCTGAGAATACCACGGTAGGTCGGCATTGCAGTATGCATGATCGAAGGGTCTCCTGAACTCGAATACCGTCGGACGAGTTAGGAATGAAATCCCGGTGCTTCGCCCCGGATTGTACGCAAACTCTCATGAAAATGCCCGCTGCGTTCACGCAAACCATGGTTCAGAATCGCGTCGCTATTGAACCCCACCACCCGCATCCGCCTGGCGTACACGGCTAGGTCACGGCCAACAGGCTTTGGGCGTTGCCGGATTGTATCAGGTCGACGAGCCCCGCCGGGAGGATTGTTTCACGCAGCTTGAGCAGCGCCGACTCGACGTAGAACAGTGGAAAATGAGTCCCCAGTAGAATCCGTTTCGGCCCCACCTTGTCCACCAGCGCCGACAGCCGGTCGACTCCTTCCAGCATGCCGATGTCGAAAGACACCTGACCGGCAGCCGCCAGCCGCGCGGCGGCATCGAGCCCCAGCACGCGGAAGGCATTCAATACCACCAATCGCAATTGGGGAAATTGCTTAACCTGCGTCTCCAACGGCGCCAGGTCAACTGCCGGAACGCGAAACATCGGATGCTGCGTGCGCTCATCCTCCATCATGGCGACAAGCTGCACCACCAATCCGCGCTGGGCCGCCTGTCTGAGCAGTTCGGCAAACGACGGGTGCTGAAGATCGTAGCCATGAAACCTCGGATGCAGGCGGATTCCACGAAATTGGTGCACCTCATGGCAGCGGCGCAGATCCTCTTCCCAGTCGGGGAGAACGGGGTTGACCGTTCCGAACGGAAGCAGCAGACCCTCTCCCTGTTCACGGCACACATCAGCCAGTCGCGCATTGACCCCAGCCACGTCGCGGTTGAACAGGCCCTCAAAACTCCCCACCCAAACCTGCGCAAACCCAGCGCGGCGATAGTGCCGCACCGCCCCTGGCGCATCGCTTCCCGGCAGACTGCGAAATGGCCAATGGCCGAGATGGGCGTTGATGTCGATCATAGGCGCTGCCCTTTTTGCTTCAAGATCGGCAGCAGTCGCGTCCTCAAGTTCTCCGCGAGAATCAGTCGTTTGGCCGCTTCGGGGATGTCAGCCCCCAAAACCTTGGCCAACTGCGAACCAAAGCTGCGGCCGGGGGCGTCGCTGCCGTAGAGGACGCGCTCCGGCCCCAATTCGCGGACTGCCATCTCCACCATTCCGGTTGTCGGATCGAACCCTGCCGTTTCCACAGCGACGTTGGGGAGGGAACGGACGGCGCGGATTCCCAACTCCCACGTGCCGCCGCTGTGGCCGCAGACGAATTGTGCCTCGGGATGCCGCCGGGCCAGTACCGCCAGGTCCATTGGCGTCGATTCCCCCTCCAGTTGCGTGCCGTCCGACTTGATCCACGTGTGTTGAAAGATCAGCGCCTGCGACTGGGCGGCCCGCCGGACGATGGCGTCCAGGCCCTCCGCGGAGGCGCGCTGCGCCACCCAGAGTTTGATGCCGACCATCGGACCATCGCGCACGCACCGATCAATTTCCGCCAGACTTGCCTCGACGTGCTCGCCGCTCGCGTAGCAGAAGCCAAACGCCCGGTCGTGGTAATGTGACAGGGCGGCGAGCACTTCGTCGTTCTGCTGCCGCAGTTGCTCGGGGGTCGGCCGGTACAGAAACTGCATTCCCATGTACACGCACAGGCGCTCGATCTCCATCCGGGCGGCATAGAACAACAGCGCCGTCATCCGTTCTTCGGGGGTGTTTCCGGCGATCCCCGAGAGATGACAGTGCAAGTCCCAGATGCGGGGCTTAGGCGCCATATTTCTCCAACTTTCCGGCATGCGCCATGGCCAGCGACATGAGGTACTTGGCTTCCAACTGTCCCAAGCCCCCGCGGAGGCATTCGCTTTCGCTGAAACCGGTGCAGGCATCGGAGCGGCAGGTGGTGTCGGCGGAGAGCAGAACGGGAACGGGATGCCAACTGTGCGAACGCATCTTGCTGGGGGTGCTGTGGTCCCCCGTGACGATCAGCACTTCGGGCCGCAGCGCGGTGATGGCGGGGATCGCCGCGTCGAGCTGTTCGATCCGTTCCACCTTGCCGGCGAAATTCCCATCCTCCCCCGTCGAGTCGGTGTATTTGAAATGCAGGAAGAAAAAGTCAAAGTCGTTCCACGCCTGCTCCAGTCGGCGGCACTGATCCTCCAGAGTCTGACCGGCATCGAGCACCTGCATGTTCACGAGCCGTGCCAGGCCGCGGTACATGGGATACACGGCGATCGCCGCGGCCCGCAGGCCGTAGACTTCTTCAAACGTCGGGATCGCCGGTCGCCGATCGATTCCGCGCATCGTGAAGAAGTTCGCCGGGGTGTCGTTTTTGAGCACCTCCCGCGCAGCTTGGAGAAACTCGCGGGCGACCTGGGCGGTTTTTTGTGACGCCGCGTCGCGCGCCACCGGATCGAGCGGCGCGACCCCCGTCTTCTGCGGGTCGGTGTCTTCGACATTCCCCCCCAAACCTTCGCCCCGAAACACGACCACCAACCGGTACTCCTTGACCGGACGGACAAAGCACTCCACCCCCGGAATCGTGATGCGACTCAGTTTTTCGCACAGCCGCGCGCCAAAGTCGCTGTCGATCCGGCCCGCGCGGCGGTCGGTGATCACCCCCTGGGGATTGAGCGTGCAAAAATTCCCGCGGATGGCGACGTCGCTGGGGCCCAGGTCAAAGTCGATCCCCAGCGCTTCGAGGACGCCGCGGCCGATGCGGAATTCCAGCGGATCGTAACCGAACAACCCCAGATGCCCCGGCCCGCTACCAGGGGTGATGCCGGGAAGCACGGGGGTGCTCAGTCCCAGCACCCCGCGAGTGGCAAGAGCGTCGAGATTGGGGGTGTGGGCCGTTTCAAGTTCCGTCTTGCCGCCGGGGACCAGGGGCAGCCCCCCTAGCCCGTCGGCGACGACCATGACGATTTTGGAATTGTTCTTCAACTGAAGTTGGCGCATCAGGTCGTGCAGTGGCATGAGCTTTTCATTCGAATTGTGTACGGTGTGTGTCTGGCGGATATTGTCAGAACCACTCCCGCTCCCTGCAAGCCCAGCCCCCCACTTCCATGCCCGGCGACGAATTGATCCGTTGGACGATCCGCCTGGGACTGGCGGCTTACGTAGCCCGCTGGGTTATCGAACTCTCGGTGCGCCCGCCGCTCGTCGTGCGCCCGCCGCTCGTCGCCGCGACACCAACTCAAGAAATGCCGAATGAGTTTGCCGCTACGGAACCGGCAACAACCGGTGATCGGCGGTCCCCTGCGGTTCGGTGGCGCCGCTGGTTGTGGACAATTGGCTGCCTCTGCCTGTGGGTCCACGTGGCGTGCGCCTTTCAATTCCAACACCATTGGAGCCACGCGGCGGCGTACGAGCACACGGCGCGCCAGACGGAGGCGGTCACCGGCATCGACTGGGGGGGCGGAATCTGGTTCAACTACCTGGTGATGCTGCTGTGGGCGGGGGACGTTGTCTGGTGGTGGTGGGCCGAGGAGTCATTCGATCGCAGAGCGCCCCTCATCCATGCGCTGTGGCAGTCCGGTTTGGGCTTCATCGTATTCAACGCCACGGTGGTCTTCGAATCGGGCGTCGTCCGCTGGGCCGGATGGCTGGCGACGGGACTGCTCCTGGGGCTCCTCGGATGGCGCGGCGTTCGATCACAGAGCGCGCGCAGCCTGCCCGGTTGATGCCTCGAAGGTGGACGAACTGAACAAGAGAACGCAGCGCTGCCATCAGCCGCAACCAAAATGGGAAGATTGAACAGGAGGGCGCAGTGGACGCGGAGAAATTGAGGTGGTGGTCGGCAAAACGATCCATTGTCAATTGCCGTTGGTTGGTGCCGATTCCATTCGACCAAACGCCGCATCCCTCGCTGCCACCTCTGCGTGCTCCTGTTCCATTTTCTTTCCGTGTTTCACCGTGTTCTTCCGTGGCTCGCCAGTGGTTCATTTCTCCAGATCTGATGGCTCACCGAGGCAATGATTGGGACAATGCCTGCCCTTCCACCATTTTTTGTCACAGATCTTTTTGCCTTTATCGTCTTCTCCGTCTTGTTGTTCATTTCCTGGTGACGTCAGACTGCTCCTGTACTTCAACCCCTCTCGTTGCGATCAGTCGTGCAGCTCAGCTACGACGCCGTCAGATTGCGCCAACAGAGGGCCGCCAGGGCGTCTCCTGCGATGCTGCGCGACAGAACAGCCGCAGCGCCCAATTCGCGGAGCGGCCATTCGAGATCGGCGGCATGGTCCTGGGCGATGACCAGCGCCGTCACCGACAGCCGTTGCCTGAGCGCCTGCTCCAGGCACCGCAGGACGGTCGCCGCGCCGGTCTCCAGGTCGATGACCGCCACACTGCCGGGCATCGCGCGGCACAATTCCAAAAGATCCGCCGCCGACCGGCAGGGACGCACCAGCACCCGCCGGTCCGCCAGCGAGCGCTTCAAATCCGCTTCCCACTGGGATCGCCGCTCGAAGACCAGGATGGAACGAGCGAGGTGGGACATGGGGGGGAGGATCGTCCTGAGTCCTGAGTCTTGAGATTTCAGATTCGAAATCTCAAATTTGAGTTGCCTACCGCCTATCCACTATCCACTATCCACTATCCACTATCCACTATCCACTATCCACTATCCACTATCTCCTCCCTACTCTCTACTCGCTCGCCGGGCGTCGATCGTCCGCGCTCGGGCGGGGGGTTGATCGGTCGGGTCGCTGGTGACGTCCATTTTGTCGTAGGGACGCAGATCCTCCATCGTCGCCGGCTGGTCGTTGAGTCGGATTTGGGTTTCGTCGGTGAGCTGATAATTGATGCGCGTGCCGTCGTCGGACTGCACCTGAATTTCGCGATTGGCCGGTTCGATCTTGAGCATGACTCCGGTCTGTCGTGCGCGGCGCTCCGCTTCGACCCGTTTGGCCACAAGATCGTGGGTCACGACGACGCGGTCTCCCGGCAGAAGATCGGCGGGAGTGAAGGGACGTCCGTCGATCCCCGATTCGCCGTTGATGGCAATCTTGCATCCCTCGGCGAACTGCATGGGAACGGTCGTTCCAAGCCGCTCGACCGTCATGCTCGATTTCCCTTCCAGGGCCGCTACCTGTGCCACGAAACCGACGAGGGTCACGTCGCGCAGCGCTTCAAGAGTGATAACGTCGCGCGCCGCGCGTCCCTGCGTATCCTTGAGGTGGAAGACCGACGCGCGATCCCCCGGCTGCAAATCGGACAAGGCCACCGGCTTGCCGTTGAGTTGGAGCTGCGCCCGCTTGGGAACGTACATCGGCACATCCTGCGGATGCGGATCGGCGGCGATCGAGAGCGTGAGCTGGGCCCCCTCCGGATCGATCGCCTTGAGCGTCCCGTCCCCTTTGACGGGGCGCAAGGCTTCGATCCGCATCGGCCGTCCGGGGGGCTGGCTGATTTCCACGCGGTCCTGAACCTGCAAATTCCGCAGTAGAATGTGATCTCCGTCATCAAGCTGGATGTGGACCCCTTTGCCGACGGTAATCTCTTCAGGAATCCCCTGCTCGTTGACAATCACCAGCCTGCCTTCATCCGGAAGGACTTCGCGGACGATTCCTGTGATCGGTTTCTCGGTCGGCACGGTTTCGTCGGACTTGCCCCCGGAATCTCCCGGGAGAAACAGGGCCGCCAGCGACAGCACCAGACTGAGGGCGAATGCGCCGATGGCGATCCATCGTTTGCGGTCCGGCGCCGCCGTCAGCGGCTTGCCCACCGTCGTCTTCCCCAGACTGTCGAGCACGTCGTCCGACGACTTGACCAGCTTGACGTCGATGTTGAGGTCGGACAGCGCCTGTTCCGCCGACTGGTAGCGCTCCTGCTGGGGCTTGGCGACGAGCTTCTGGATGGTCCGCGCCAAGTCCGGTGGAACGTCGGCGAGCACCCGCTGGATTTCGGGCAGGCGACGATCGGGGGCCGCATGCCACATCATCCAGGCCATTTGCCGGTCGCGACCGAAGGCGGACAGGCCGGGGAACAACGATTCGAAGTTCTCCCCGCACATCAGCTCATAGGCGGCGAAACCCAGTGAATACAGGTCGCTGGCGGGGCCCACTTCGCCGAATTCGTCGGAGACCACCTCGGGGGCCATGTACTTGGTGGTTCCCTTGATGAGGCTCCCCTCTTCGTCGCTGACGCGGCGCGCCAGGCCAAAATCGCCGATCTTCACTCGCCGCCGCCGATCGATCATCATATTGCTGGGCTTGATGTCGCCGTGGACGATCCCGTGGGCATGCAGGAACTTGAGCGCCCGCAGGCAATGCGCGAGCGTCGTTCGCAGCGCGCCTAAGTCCATCTGCTTTCGCCCGGCGACGCGCGACAGGTCGCTCTGCATCAGTTCCAGAATCAGCCAGCCCCGGTCGCGGACGACGTCGAAAATCGTCACGATGTTGGGGTGTTGAAAGCTGGCCAGAAGCTGCGCTTCCTGCCAATAGCGGTCAAGCTGCTGGGGATCTTGCAGAAACTGGTCGTGAATCTGCTTGATGGCGATTTCACGCCCCAGTTCAATGTCGCGGCCGCGATACACCGTGGCATAGCTGCCCGACGCGATCTTCTCCAGTAATTCGTAGCGGGGATGTGCTGACACGAGGGAGGCCTCTTCCAGACTGCAATCCGCACTCGGCGAGCCGCTCCGCAACGAGAGGCCCGGTTCCGACGCGGGGTCAATCACGCAACAAGATAGCAATCAATTCTTCCAGACGACGGTCGCTGGGAACGCTGTCGCGATCCGCCGCGGTATAATCCAACCGGCCCGTCAAACCAGTATAACGATACAACTTGTCTTTCGCTTCGGAGCGCAACTGCCTGAGCACCAGGCGGTACTCTGACCGTTCCGTTTCCCGGTCGCCGCGCGCGCGGGCCTGTCCGGCCTGGCGCAAATGGACCTGGTACGGCTTGGGTTCCACCGTGGCGGCGCCGTAATACAGACGAATTTCGCGCCGTGCCTGGACCTTTTCCGCCGCACTGTCGCCGTACCCCCCGCCTTCCATCAGCAGCATGGCCAGCGTCAGTCCCACGCTGACCACCAGCGCCACCGCCAACAGCGCCGGATTGGACTGCGCGGCTGAGGCCTCGCGTCCCTCCCGGACCAACCCCTCTTTCAGCGTCAACTCCGGGAGATGTCCATCTTCACCCAGTTTGACGAGCGGGTCGCCGGGACCGCTGGTGATGAACTTGGCAACGGTTCGCGACTTTTTATCCGCCCGTTCGCCTGTCCCCCGTTTGGTCCGTCGCACCTCGGCGCTCGAACCGGGAGGCTCGCCGAGGGGGGTGGGGACTTTGGGTTTTGCGGAACGAGGGGCTGCCGCCGTCTCAGCCACGGGGGCCGCGACCGCTTCCAGCACCGGCGCTTCCGCCGCGTCTGCTGGTTCGCCCTCCGGCTCGGCCCCTCCCTGCATCGTGAATTCCAGCGAAGTGCGGCGGCTGACGCGGATCTGAGCCGATTCGGGGAGCCACACCCAGCGCTCGCTGGGAACCTCCGTCCCGTCGATTTCGATCCCGCCGGGAAGCATCGTGATGATCGCAAAGCGACCGTCCCGCTGGACGATGCTCGCCAGGTCGTCGGCGGGAAGCTGCGGGTCGGTGAGGACCAGATCGTTTTCCGGGCCGCGACCGACGCGCGTCAGCTCTCCAGACAGCGCGCACCACTTCCCGCGATCGGGGCCGGTGGTGACGGTGATCTTTGCCCGAGAAGTCATGTCCGCATTGTAACCGGGAAGGGAGGCTTCCGCACGGCGCATTCTACATGAACTCGGCGTAGATAAAACCGAGCACGAACGGCCCGAGGATGATCAGGACGGTCGAAGCCATGACCATCACAGCCGGCAACAGCATCTTGACCCCAGCCTCTCCCGCGACGGTCTCCGCCCGTTGCGTTCGTTTGATCCGCAGCACGTCCGCCTGGGTGCGGAACAGCCGGGCCAGTGGAGTTCCCAACTCTTCCCCCTGGATGATTGAACCGACGATCCCCGTGATCTCGTCGTCGCACAGCCGATCGCGCATCGCCTCGAGCGCCGCCGTCCGCCCTTTTCCCATGTTGATTTCCGAAAGAACCCGTCCGAACTCCTGCCCCACCGGGTGGTCGCCGAACTGTTCGACCGCATCCGCCAGCGCCTGGAGGAATGTGGACCCCGCCTCCATGAGAAGCGTCAACAGGTCCAACAGAAACGGGAGTCGCCGCTTGATCCGCAGCAGCCGCCGCCGGGCTCGCCCCGCCAGTCGCCGCCGCAACAGCCAACCGGTCATCACCGTGGCGACGAGCGCCGTCACCACTCCCGCCGGTCCCATGATCTGCACGCAGAAATAGGCATACAGCGGCGCCAGCATTACAGAGATGATCTCCAGCTTGCCGAGGTATTCCTGCGGGGTCCAGAACCGGGTCAGCCCGGCAACCTGAATCTCGCGACCGATTTCCGCCAGGTAGTCCTGGAAGATGATCCGATTTGCCCTGGCGAGGAGTTGAATCAGCGGCTGGAAGGCGCGGTACATCCAGTCGGCGCGGCGGAGTTCGTTGATGCGGTTGACGTCGTGCCGCCAGGAGGTGTCCTGTTCCAGGTCTTCACTGTGGAGCGTATTGACGATTGTCCGCACCAGGACGAACGCTCCCGCGCCGAACACCACGCTGGCAATCAATTCGGGAAGGGTCGTCAGAGGCGATCCGGTCTGAGCCAAAAGTTCCATCATTGAGCGTCTCTCCAGCGATGTGACTCTCCGCCGGGAGCCCGGTTCAACCCGCACAGCATCGAGTCCATAGCTTCTGTTCCTCGACGGACAGAGTCCGTCCTCCCTTCAAATGTCTGCATTGAGAATCTGCCGCGCCCACAGATAGGCGACGATGTTGAGCACCAGCGACGCGCACAAGATCAACTGTCCGGGGACGGTTGTGAACAGTCGCTCGGTGTTGACCGGATCGATGAAAAAGTAATACATGAGCATCACCGCAAACGGCGCCAGCGCCATATAAACGGCGGAAGTGCGCGCCTGGGCCGTTTCCGAGAAAATTTTACGCTCCAGCCGCTGCAGCTCCATGACCGACTGCGCGATCCGCTCGACGGTCTCGTTGAGCCGCCCGCCACTCTCGCGACTGGCCTGCATGGCGGCAGCAAACAGTGCGAAATTCTCGCTTTTCAGCCGATCGCGGGTTTCCACCAGGACGCGCTCCAGCGGCTTCCCCATCTGGTATTCCCCCACCATTTGCCGAAACTCTTCACAGATCGGACGGGGGCACTGATCGGCGAGAATCTCCAGCGCCTGCCCCAGCGAGAGTCCGGCCTTGATGGCGCTGGCCAGCGAGACCATCGCATCGGCCAACTGATCTTCGATCTGCAACCGGCGCTGTTCAGCCCGGCGCCGCACGAGATACCACGGGACGCACAGCATCAACACCGCCAGCAACACCCCCAGCGGCACATTCCCCAGCAGCAGCGCCATACCGAGCAGCGCCACGAGGACCGATACCATCCAGACTACGACCCAGCGGTGCAAATGCCGCGTGTTGATGCGCAGCCGCCGGAGTTTATCGCGGAGGTCGCGCTCGATGAAATCCACCCCCGCGGCAATCGATTCCCGCCCGGCGAGCACCCCCACCGCGACCGCCACCCCGATCGACGTCGTTCCCAGAATTCCCCAGGTCATTGCCCCTGTCTCGATTCAGTCATCAGACCCAATTCGTCTTTGTCACCCGACTGGCTCCGCACTCAGGAACCTCGTGCAAGGCAAATTGTACATCAGTATACATGGCCATGTCAAATAAGCGGCCTGTGGCGGACGCTGATAGCGTCCAGGTTCCAAACAGACCGCGGCGGGTGGCGGGTGGCGGGGTCAGAGCGGTGTCAAAAGTTGAAGCATCTTCTGTACCCCGTGCGTTGGCCGTCACCGGCCGTTTACCAACAGACTTGCCAGCGATGGCCCCGTGAGCGGCGGATGCCGGGTGGTGGGATCAGAGCGGTGTCAAAAGTTGAAGCATCTTCTGTACCCCGTGCGCTGACCGTCACCGGCCGTTTACCGACAGACTTGCCAGCGATGGCCCCGTCGACATGGCCAAGCACACAACGCCCGGTCGAAGCCTTTGAGACGTCCGACGGGGCCTTCGCTGGTCTGTTGCTCCGCCGAGGCCTCCCACGGTGCCACGCTCAACCTGCCAACAAGCGTTCTCACAGGCAACCGCTCCGACCCCGCCACCCCGGTCCGCCACCCCGGTCCGTCACCTGGTCCGTCACCTGGTCCGTCATCCGGTCTGTCATCTGGTCCGTCACCTGGTTTGTCACCTGGTTTGTCACCGCCAAAGGGGGTGGCGATTCTCGACACATCTTGTTTTGCTCCTTGGCCTTTCGTAAAGACTGTCGTTCGGATTGCGACTGCTCCGCCACGCACCAAGACCGTGCGAGGAACGGCATGTGGATCGTTTCCTTCAACCAACACTCCAAAGGCCAGTTCCACTACCTCGCTTGGTGCGTCCTGCCGTCGAGTCCGTTGAGTCATACCGGCTGTTCAATCTGGTGTGCCACCAGGAGTCCCAACTGGTATGCCCCTCTCAAAGCCCGTAGGAAACCTCGGCACATATCTTGGTAATGTATCGGCCTTTTGCAATAGAACTCGCCCCGGCGAGTCGAAGTTCGATCTCGACTGGCACTTCTTCACAGATGCGGGGATAATCAGCCGTCAGTGAAGATTCTAGGGAGGCTCAAGTGATGGTCGATGCTCGGCCCTTACGGCGAAGTCCTATGCTCGTGTTCGTTGCACTGCTGGCCGTCGCAGCGTATGCCCCTGCCGAGGATGAGGTTCCTAAACGGATCGATCCTCCGAGGCGTTCCGACCCCGAAGCGGAGGTTCTCAAGGAAAAGGTCATCGAATCGATCCGACAGAATTACGCCCGGCTGCCGGTCGTTCGCTGCCGACAGCGGTGCTCCGTTCTCGATCCAACTGTCGACAAGCCGGAAATCCGCCGCGGTGTCGCGGAGAAACGCGGCCAATTGCTCGTCGAGATGCAGGTGAGGCCGCGGACGACAACCGACACCAATCTGATTCTCGCGGGCGACAGCATACGGGCCGATAGCCTGATCCAGGAGACCAACTCCCGCTGGGCAGTTTCGATGCACAGTGACATCTGGATGAGCGTCGGTTCGGAACTGGCCGAGCGAAAGTATCGCGAAGATATGGGGGGCGAGGCGAATATCGATCCACGAAACGTCGGCGCTTTCGAGCAACGGAAGAACTTCTTGGACGAACTCCGAAAAGCGTTCGTCTCAGCGCACACGACAGTTCGCCGCGATGGAATGGAATTGCTGGCCCTCGATCTGACCGAGTATTTCGCGTATCAGGGAAAAACTTTTGAAAATACGACCCAGTTCGAGTTCGACCCTGCCCGGAACTACCTGCCTGTCCGCGTCATGAGCACGAATCCTGAGACTAAAAAAATCCTTTGGGTTCACGATTTTGACTATCAGGAAGTGCTGCCAGGATCGGCCTGGTTCCTGAAAAAGGGAATCCAGCGCTTCTTTGCCAGGAGAAATGCCAATACTCCCGACGATGACGGTTGGAGCCAACAGATCCTGACGCTGGTCGGGCCGGTCCACACCGATAAGCCTGTCACCGACGAAGATTTCTTCCTCCCGATTCCGGCTGGGGTCAGATACATCGATATGACGAAGGATCGTCCGCGCCCGTCGAAAGAATAGCGCAGTAGCCGGTCCGAGCTTGTGCATGGACTCACAATCCATCATACCGTGAAACGCGGTCAGCCACGATGGTATTCCTGCAACCGGGACGGGAACAGCCCTCTCAAACTCTCGGCCAGGGCGTCGTCACTCTCCAATTCATCTTGAATCTCGCCGCGGTTGTCGAAATAGTACGCGAGGGAGGCGTACACGTCCGCGAGAGTGATGTCAGGAAACGTCTCGACGATTTCATCCGGCGAGTGCCCTCGCTGCTCATGCGCCACCACAATATCGATGACTCGGACGCGATGCCTGCTTTTCCGCCGCACAAACCGGGGGGTTTGACGATATGTTGCGCCATTTGTCGGGCCGTTTTCGCCATGCCTTGCAGGGCGCTTGTCAGGCCGGTTGCGAGTCCAGGCGGACGGTCGCGGCCTCGAAATTGCGACGGAACTGCCAGACAGCCTCCAACAACTCGTTATCTGCCGCGTCCCAAAGATCGCGCCCGTGAAGGTCAACGCATAATTCGCCGACGGCTGCAATGAGTTGACCCGCCCGCATCTCAGGGACGACTTCCGACAAGTCACGAAGGGCGATGAACAACTCTGCCCTGGCATCGCTCTTGATCATAAACGCTCCCTTACGCACGGTGAACCAGCCCGGCTCCGGCGATATCTCCCAATCACGATGATGGGAACCAATTCACCGGGAACCAACTTCGCAATTCGAGTGGCCCGAGTGACGCCATCGGAAATCTCAAGGATGCCATCGGGATCCTCATAAACCAAGATCGGCGGCATGCCTGTATTGGACGAACCGAAGTGCCGGATTTGCTCATGGAGCTTCCACGGGTCGGCACCGCGGCGAGATGGTGGCAGTCGCAGTTCTCTGGGATCGACATACCGCATCAGTGTGCTCACAATGATACAATACACTGACCGGCCAGCAATCTCAAGTTCTGGTTCATCCCAAATAGCGCCACGGAAGAGACGCTCCGCACGCTCACGGAGCATACGGAGCCGGTCTTTAGCGTGGCGTTCAGCCCCGACGGCACGCGGCTGGCCAGCGCGAGTGGGGACAAGACGATCCGCGTGTGGAACGACATTCGTGTCTTGAGATCGCCGGTCAAGTGATGGACCAGACGCCACAATGGACCTACGAACCATTGTTCTTGATCGCAATACTCGCGATCCCCACTGCGATCCGTGGCTATCGTATTGCACCCGCTGTCCAATCTGGTGCGCCATCTGGCAGACCATCAGGTGTGTCACCCGGTTTGCCACCTGGTTGTGCATGGATTCGAGAGTGCTGTAAAAAAAGGGCACCCCGGTGGTAGTGGTACATTTTGATTTCGGCGGAATGTCTGTGATGACGACGTAAGCGACTGTTAATTCTTCCAAGGAGAGCGCTGGCTGCTATCTGGTTTTCCGAAAATCCCTGAATGCTTGCATGCCACTATTGACAATGCTTGCCCAACCAATGCGAAACCGGTAGAAACCCGTAGAAACCGGCACAAACGGGAGTCCGTACTCCCGGCGTTTTTCTGTCTCAAGCGGGTAGAAAACCGGTCAGGCGAGTCGCCAAGCGCACCAGGTTCGACGCAGGGGTGGCTGGCACGCGGGGGGCGACCGGCGCGCAACCAACGAGCCCCCCAGCGTGGCCGACGTGGAGCGTACTGGACCAGAAGCGGTTGCCCTATCCGCGTCGTTTGACTTCGAGGGTCGCCTACGGAACAGTGCCAATCACTGCTTCCGCCGGCGGCAACGATTCCGACCCCTCAAGCTTGGCAATGGCCTTCAACAGATAGTCCCGTTCGTTTACCGAAACGCCTAGTTGCTCAAGGGCTTTATCGCACTTTCTTAAGGCGGTGATTGCGTCGGCGAATCCGAGTTCTTCCTCAATGATTACGGCGATGTGGGCAGCATCGAGGCCGGCAGTTTCGGCCTGACCCGCCAGAATCCTTTGGGCGGCGTTCAGCACTGAGCGGGAAGGCATGATGATTTCGATCGATTGAATGGCAGTGTCGGTTGCCGACATTTTGAAGGAGTTTCGGCGGAGTTTCATGTTCCGCCCTTCGAACGATATGTTAACACACCCCGGGGAGCCAGCGTAGATCGTCAGAATGCGCAAGCGCGGGTGGTCTCCACCGGCGCTTCAACTGTTCCAACGGTTCGAAGCCTTGATCCGCGAACGGGTAGATCCAGACCTGTTCCTTCATGGATTCGGTCAACCGGTCTTGCGGGTGTAAGTCGGGGTCGGCGGCGGACCGGCAGGCGACGCGGGGACGGGCATGAAGAGCGTGGGAGGTTTCGACTCCGGTAATGGCTGGGTGCAACCGGCTGTCACTCGCGTCATCGCCCCGAGCACGTCGTCGACCGGCACAGTGGCGAAAGTGCTGGCATAGTCTGACATGGCATAGGGGATGATCAACTCGCGGCCGCGGATGAGTGCACCGCAACTGTAGACGACGTTGGGCACGTAGCCTTCCCGCTCGTTGGCGTTCGGCTCCAGCAGCGGCGTCTCCAACCGCCCGATCACACGCGATGGGTCGTCAAGGTCGAGAAGTAACGCGCCCATGGCGTACTTCCGCATCGGACCGACACCGTGCGTGAGCACCAGCCAACCGGCCTCGGTCTCGATCGGCGAGCCACAGTTTCCCAACTGGACGAACTCCCAGGGGTACGTCGGCCGAGCGATCAACACTTTGCTGTACCAGAAGTGGGGCTGGTCAGAGTACATCAGGTAGATGTTTTCATTGTCTTGACGGGACAGCATCGCGTATTGCCCGTTGACCATGCGGGGGAAGAGGGCGAAGCCCTTGTTCCGGACCTCCGGACCGTTCAGGGTACTCACCTTGAAGTGGAGGAAGTCCTCGGTTTCGAGCATCTGGGGCAATGTCACCCGGCCATCGTAGGCGGTGTAGGTCGCGTAGTAGCTGACCCGGCCGTCGCCGTGGGTGAATTGGACGAACCGCGCGTCCTCGATCCCGTTGGTCTCGCTGGGCGACGACGGCAAGATGATCCGTTCAGAGACGTTGAGCGATGGGTCGAAGCGGATCTCGTAGTTGGCCTTGGCCAAAATGAGCATTGTTTGTGCGATGGGTTCCCATTCGCGCTGGCGAGCCCGGTTGTGCTTCAGGACATTTTCAAGCGTATGCACCAGCTCGTCGAGCGTGAATTGGTCGCCCAGCGCGGCCATCGTCTGATCGGTCAAGAGGCCGTTGACCCCCAATTCGGACAGCTTGCGGTAGAAGAGGCCTTTCTCGTAAAGGGCATTGGGCACCATGTCAGGAGCCTGGACGAACCGCGTCGGCTCGTCCATGTGGATGCGAGTGTCCGCATTGATCACTCCGGACCGGAAGGTGATCGATGAGATGTGCCCCTCGCCGGTGGCCCTCAGACTGAGGATAAACCGGCGGGAGCCGACGGCCAGGCCCGACTGGTCGGGGTGCCAGACCATTGACGGATTGAACAGGGCCGCCGATTCCAGCGCGTATTCCTGGGTGAAATAGGAGCCGATCAGCAGACACCGGCTTTCGCTCACCGGCTGGTCGGTTAGCAGGTGTTTGCGGACCTGGTCAAACCGATGCCGGAAAAATTCGCGGGTCCGCTGGTGCCGCTCGCTGAACTCCCGCAGCACCTTGTCCAACTGGCACTCGACCTCCCTTTCAGGAAGGGATGAGACCCGCGCGACGATTTTCTCGACCCGGGCCGCGTTCGCCAACTCAAACGGCCGGATAACGACGCGGGAATTGGTCGGTTTGAGAATGACTCCGGTGCGCTTGACGTCCATGTGTGGCTGTTCCAACCGTATGATGCGGAATTGCTGCTCTTCCCGAGCATGTCGTAGACTACAGGACTTGGCGGAATGCCGCTAGACGGCTTTGCAGCAGGTTCCTCGCGGCAATGCTCGACGTTCAGGATGATGGTCGACTCCCTGGCCTGCATGAGCACACCGGCATGACAGGATTTCCTTCGTGATCTGCACGTCAACCGGCATGATTCCCGCAGCATCGAAGGATATCCGGCGGCGATCGCCGACGAGATCCTGGTAGATTCGCTGGGCGCTCTACTCCTTTTCGAGCTTCGCCAGAATCAGCTCGCGAAAAGGCTCGCAGGCGCTCCGGCCGCGCGTTGTCGCAGGGGACGACAAACTCCCAGACGCATTTCCAGAGACTCCTGGCGCTGGTCCGGTTGTAGCGATTGTCGTGCGGACTCCAGCTCCTGACCCGGAGGGCGCTTTGGCTGGTTTTATCCGGCACGCAATGATGCCCGCTATTCGGGTGTCGTGGTTGTGCATTACCCGTTTCACCCGTTTTTCGGCCGCGGAGAACTGCCCGTCACGCGCCGCTATGGCATTCGTGACATCGATCA
>JBJXGA010000374.1:0-10692 GCA_046152955.1 Planctomycetales bacterium
CCCCTTCCAGCGGCGCCGTGGGGAATGTGGAGGGGGTGCCGGCCGGATAGACATCGCGGGTCCAGAGGGCCATGCTGAAGGCGAGCGTGTTGAGCGTCAGGAACAGCGAGACTCCCAGGCGGATCAAGGTCCACCGTGCCGCGCCGGTGGCCCCCTGATCCCGCGTGACGCGGGCCGCCATCTGGCAACCCAGGCAACAGTACTCCGGCGATTCGCGACGGCTCGACTCCTCCACTGAGGCGGCGGCGGGGCTCGCCGGATCACCCGGCACGGTGGGGACCGATCCCCCCTCGTTTCCGACTGCGACGGCCGAGGAAGAGCCGCGCCTGTTTCGCGCGCGCCACCAGGGACGCGGCAACGGGAGTCCGCAGAAATCGCAGGCGCCAGACATTATGGAGGGGACTGCAACTCGATGGGGATCATCGGCAACAGAAACTGCACCAGATACCAGGCGACAAAGCACCAGAACAGAATCCACAACAGATGGACGTACCAGGGAATCCGATTCCCGGTGTACTGATGAAACTTCTGCTCCTGGACGGGTGAGGCGGAGTCGATGGGGGGCATGGGATTCATTCCGGCAGGCCAAGCATTTCGAAAACGTTCGGCAGGCTCGCGGTTCAAGCAGTTATTGTTTGGGGAAGTGGACGGGGGGCGCCACCCGAGTCAGCACGGGCTGTTCCAGGAGGTCCAATTGGTCTTCGGTGTCGAGCATCTGACGCTTGGGGTGTTCGATGTCGCTGAACATTCCGTGCAGCACGGCCCAGCCGAACAGGCAAAAAAATCCAAGACTGGCCAGCAGGTAGTTGACAATCGGAGTGATGGCAAACACTCCGTCCACCTCTCCCCGGTAAATCTGCAGGAACTCGTGGAACTTGCCGCTGAATCCCCAGCCGCTGGGGATGAGGACGGCGAGCGCGAACAGGGCGGTGAGCAGCCCGGCGGCGTACCGCGGGCGCGGGTTGGGAGCAGTCATGGGGCGGCCTCCTGGGTCGTGGTCGCTGCGGGCTGATCGCCGCTCAACTCGACATCTTTCAAGGGGGAGGGCTGATACGCTTCATGGTCCGGATAGCTTTCGTGCCAGGAACCCAGCCATTGGATGTAGGTGATCAGCGCCAGCCCGCGGGCGTTGGGCTTTCCCGGATCGCCGTCAAACAGCCACGGGTATTCTGGCATCGGCGAACGGGTGGAGAGCAATTCGGGCTTGAAGAAATGGACGGCATGCCAGTCGTTGGAGCGGCGCCCCCCTTCGCGCGTCAGATCGGGACCGACGCGGCGCGTCCCGAACATGACGGGGCGCTGCAGTTCATTTTGATATTCCCACGACTGCGACACGGGCCCCCACCGCCGTTCCTCGTTGGACACGGGGCGGATGAACTGGCTGTGACAATGCCAGCAGGCCTCCGCCACGTAGACCTTTCGACCCAGGCGGAGCGACTCGGCGCATTGACGGTTGAACCACGCTTCACGCTCCGCCGGATTCTCCGGGATGGCGCCGTACGTTTCCCGAAACGACTCGGGAAACCGCCAGGCCAGGTCTTCGAATTGATACCGGAGATTTCCGTTGACGAGCTGTTCGGCGGTTTGCTCCGGCAGGTGCCGATACATCAGCGCCGGAACCACGGCGTTCGACACGAACGCCAGACCAAAAAACACAAGCCCGCCGATGAGGAGCACGCTGGATTTGCTTTCGAGCATAGGAGTCTCTCTGTGTTGCCGCGAACAATCCGGAAGGGGGGCGGCCCGTTCAGCCGCTGGTCAATCGTCGGTCGCTAAGCCGGTGCCAGCGCGGGACTGGTCCGAGGGGCCGCGGCCAATCGCGACGTCTTGTACAGGTTGAACAAAAACACGAGCAAACCAGCGAACATCGCCACCCCGGCGAAGACCCGCGTGATCCAAAACGGGGTGGAGCCATCCACCGACACATCCCAGGGGGCCAGCGATCCCCAATAGTAACCCTGAAAGACTCCCACGAGCGTCAGGTCGATCACCATCACTCCCAGGCCGACGGTCGACAGCCAGTAATGCCATTCACACAGTCGGCGGGAGTACCAATCGACCCCCCATAGCCGCGGAAACAGATAGGTCATGATTCCCAGCAGCCAAAACGAAAAGACGCCGAACATCACCATGTGCGCGTGCCCGACGACCCAGTCGGTGAAGTGGATCAGCGCCTGGAACGTGAGGGTGGTCTGCAGCGCGCATTGCGCGCAGGTGATGAAGTACAACACCATCCCGGTATAGAACCAGCGAATAGGAAGGTTGAATACCACGGCCCGTCCCGACCCCCGCAATGTTCCAAAGAAGTTGATGATCACCGTCGTGACCACCATTTCCACGGCGATCGTCGAGACGACCGCCCCGTACTGCAGAAACATGGGAATCGGCGTGTACAGGAAATGGTGAATCCCGGTCAGGGGATAGAAAAACGCCAGTCCCCAGAAGCCCACCAGCGACAGGCCGTGGCTCCAAATCGGCTTGCGGAGCAGGATCGGAACGAAATAGTACATCAGTCCCCACCCCAGCGGCGTGACAAACAGTCCCACCAGATCGTGGATGAACAATCCTCCCACGGCGCCGGCACTTGTGCCGGTGACGAAATACTGGGGCATGAAATTGCCCATGGCGTAGGTCAGGAACGTCCACACAAACGCCGCCATGAAATACCACAGCGTGACATACAGCGGGCCGCGAGTTCGAATAATGGGCACCAGGAAGTTGATCGCCACCAGCAGCAGACCCAACAGCGCCAACGGATCAATCCAGGTGGGCGTCTCTCCCCATTCCAGCCCCTGTGCCTGCCCCGCCAGAATTCCCACCGCCGTCGACAGCACCACCACCTGCCAGGCACAGAAGATCAGGTACGACAGGCCGCGATGCAACACCGGCTTGAGCGTCAGACGGGGGACAGTCCAATGCAGTGCCCCCAGAAACGCATTCGCCAAGAAACCGTAAGCGATGGCATTGGTATGCACCATCCGCCACCTCCCCGGAGAAAACAACTCGATCCCCGCCAGCGGATTCCAGCGGACGAGCTGCAAGGCCATGAGAAAGCCCCCCAGCATCGAAACGAACAGATAGCCGAGCGCCGCGAGGAAAAACCAAGAGACCAACCGGGTGTCCACCAGGGTTGCGGGGTGCTCCAGATCCTGCGTCCTTGTCGAGGGGGTCATGCTGTCTCCGCGGGAACAGGGGGAGGAGCGACTCGCCCCCAGGGCTGAACAAAGGCCATGGTCCATCCAAAAATCAGGTGCGTCCCGGCGCCGACCCACCAGGGAAGATAGGTGGAATCGACGATCCAGCGGCCCCCAAACAATAAGGGTTGCAGCCACGCCAGGATCAGGTAGAAGTTGATGACCCAGACCGCCAGGGCCAAACCGGTCGCGACCAACAGCCGCGTTTTCAGCGGGGCGGGATTTCCCAGGCGAGACAAAAGCATGTGAAAGGGAATTCCCAGGAGCATCCCCGTGGCCAGATACAGACAACAGCCAAATGCCAGAACCATGCCGTCGCTGACCGTTTGCGCTCCCTTCAGGGGATCGGCCAGCGCCAGTGCCTTTTCCCCCAGCGGAAAGGTCAGGTACACGCGAATCAATTCCAGCGGGTGTTTGCCGACGATTGGCGCCCCGATCACGTTCACCAGCAACGCCGCTGCCGCACCGATGCTCCCCAGCACAAAGCCGGAAGCGGCGTCATAAACCGGGTAAGGGCTTCCCGGCTGCCAGCGCGGCGCCGCTTCGGCTAATTCCTCTTCGAGCTGCTCGACGCGGGCTTTGAGCGCTTCGAATTCACGGTGCTTGGCGGATTGATCCATAGGTCGCTCCGAAGTTCTACTTTCCACTGGCCCCCTCCCCTACAGGTTGGGGAGAAACCTTCAGCAGCCCCGCTTCGGGAATCGTCCCGGCGCGTCGTCGATTCGAGACGTACAAGACGTAAGAGGTCAGGTTCCACAGCGTCTCCGGTTCATTCTCCAGAGCGTTGCGAAACGCGGGCATCGGCGTGCCGTTGATCCCTGAGGAGATCCGGCGGTAGATATCCAACGGTTCGTGCCCGCCGTGCAACATGCCCGAGGTGAGGTCCGCCGCCCTGGTGGTGAACCCCCAGACATCCTTAAGATCACCCCGCCAGTTGTCCGCCGTTTGTCCCCGCCCGTCGTCTCCGTGACACTTCGAGCACCCTTTGGAGAGAAACGCCTCGCGCCCTGCCTGGACGTGCTCTGCGGTCAGTCGCGGCTCGGGAGTCAGCGGCTGCACGACGTTGTCCTGGGCCTCTTTCCACGTGTCGAGCACTTCCTGCACCAATTCTGCAGCGGTCTCCCGGGGGAGTTCTTCCGCTGCATCCGCCTCCGCCGCAAATTGAAACTCAAGTTCTCCGCGGTGCGTCAGCACCAGCACGTAGTCCACAACCGCCTCCAGATCCTGTGCGGGGAGCAGATTGAAGGAGGGCATCGACGTTCCTGGCGACCCCACCCGAATCGTCCGCAACAGGTCGTCGCGCCGCGGCTTGCCGCCGTACGGAGTGGAAGTGAATTTGAAGACGCCCCGGCGGTAATCGCGCGGTCGCGGATAGAGCCAGTCAGCCGCCGGACCCGCGCCATCCCCCGCCCCGCCGTGGCAATGCCAGCAGCGCTGCAGATAGACGCGGCGTCCGCGCCGCAGGTGTTCGATGCTTGTCGAATCGTCACCGAGGAGTTTGGGACTCTCGGCGGTGCCGCAGTATTCTTCCAGCAGGCGGCCAATCTCTGCCTGGAGTTCCGGAGGAAGGCGCTGGACTTGCGCGGACGAGGCCAGCGGGGCGGGGGGCTCGGCCTGACACCCTGCCAGCGCCAAGACCGATCCCCAAACCACCCATCGGCCCAGGTCGCGCCGCAAGTGATTTACCATTCGCCTCCCCCTCCCACGGAGAATCAAAGAAACAAAAAAGCCCCACCGTCGCCCAAAGGGGGGGCAGCGGGGGGCTGTCATAGCTCCAGATTCGTTCCACCCGTCGCGAGCGGAACGAGGGTCATCTTCTGGCGTCCTGCGCCGCTTGTCAAGAAGCCGTATTGGCGTGGCCGCGATTTCCCAAAACTGGAAACCGGCGGATTGCGTTTCCGCCAGGACAAGACCGCCGCCAGATCGGATGGACCGTTGGCAAGAATCCATACGGCTCGTGGAAAAAATCGCAAAATGTTTTGCGGCAATGACTTGTGATTCTCGCTTGTGGGTGGCCTGGTGGATACTCTTCACCGTTGGCCCCGTCGCGAGGCCGGTCCGGATCGTCCGATTTTGTCGATTTGGCAAGATCTTCCAAAGATTCCTGTGGAGACGGACGATAACTTATTCTGTCAGCCCTCGTGAGCGACACGAAAGGTTGGCTTGGATCTTCCTGACACTCGGTCCTGTTCGATTCCAGCTCTCTTCGAGCGGAATTTGGTGAGAGGCGCCATGAAACTGAACCTGCTGTCTCCTCGGCCCTGGCTGCTGCTGCTGGGATGCGTCACGCTCTGCTCGGCGTCGGTAGGCTGCCAGTCGACGATTGGCGGCCAGACCCTCCCCTCGGCCTATTATCTGACCGATGACTTGCAGTATTTCCCGGCTGGACCTGAGTTCAAATTGAGCCAACAGGTGCAGGCCATGGATGAATACAAGGCACGGCAGGCAGGCTTGGCGGACGGTGAACCGCTTCCCTGAAATGATTCTCGCCGCCCCCGGTTAGGGACAGCCAACGGGGGATGGCCATCTTCAATCAACAGGTCTTGACGATTACTTCGTTCGCCCTGGCAAGCCCGCCCCGATGAGGGAGCCGGACTCGCAAGGGCGACGGGGGGGGACGAAACCCCTCGCGGTCGACGAATTCGCTGCTGCATCTCATGCACTGCGCGAATCCGCCGATCCGCGAGGGGCTATTATTATTCGGTCATGCCTACTGCACCAACACAGCCGGTCAAAGTCGGTGTCATCGGATTGGGACGGTTCGGACGACTCCATGCGCTGACCGCCGCTGGTCTGGCGGAGGCGCGCCTGGTGGCGCTGGTGGCGCGGCGACCGGAAAGTCTGGAGCGTCTGGCGACGGAACTGCCAGGAATTCCCGGCTGGACGGACCTGGATCAGGCGCTCTCACTCTCGGACGCCGAAGCCTGGATCGTGGCCTGCACGACCAGCGCGCATGTGAGCGTCGCGCGGCGGCTGTTGCAAGCGGGGAAATCGGTCCTGCTCGAAAAGCCGATTGCCGACAACCTGGCCGACGCCCAGAGTCTGGCCCCCTGGGTGCTTCCCGATTCGAGCAACCTGATGCTGGGGCACATCGTGTTGTTCAACAGCGAGTTTCAGCAGTTGCGCGACGAAGTGCGACGGCGCGGCGCCGTGCGGTACATCGACTGCGTGCGGCATCGTCCGGCGAGCATCGTCCAGCAGTTCCCCGGCGAGAACCCGTTGCACGCCGCGATGGTTCATGACCTGTATTCTCTGCAAGTCCTGGTCGGTCGGGACGAGCCGGTGAGCGCCGGGGCGCGATATCATCGCACCAGCGCAGGCGAGGTTGATCTGGCCCTGGCGCACCTCCAATGGGCCAATGGCACGGTGGCGTCACTGGCGGCGTCGTACCTGACCCCCGTTGGGATGCCCCCGCGGGGCTTCGACCGGCTGGAACTGTTCGGCGACGGCTGGGCCGCGCGGATTTCACCCAATCCGCGACCGATTGAAGTCTGGAGCGAGCGGGGAGAATGGCCGTTGCCGCTGGAGATCCGCGCCGCTGAGACCGGGGCGACCGGAATGATGGCGGAAGAACAGCGTTGCTTCTACTGCGTCGTTCGACAACTCCAGCCAGTCCCGGTCGGCGCGACCTACGCCGATGGCCTGCAAGTGCAGCGCTGGATGGACCGGCTGGCAGCGGCGGCGGAGGAAGTTGAGCGGGTGACGGGTGACGGGTGACGGACGCTGCCAGCGTCCAACCCCAATGCAAGCTCCGTCGGCCAGGGGTGGCGTGAGCGAGGATCAGGGAGTCTTTCCGCCTGGGGGCGCTCCGGCGCCCGGAGGCACACCTCCCGGGGGACCACCACCTGGCGGACCACCGCCCGGCGGGCCGCCAGCCCCACCTGGAGCAAACGAGCGCATCCGCTCCTGGAATTCTTCCAGTGTCACGGCGCCGTCTTTGTCGGTATCGACTGCATCCAAATTCTGCTTCATGCGATCGGGGATTTCATCTCCCGCCAGTTTGCCGTCTCCATCTTTGTCCCAGCCTTTGAACATTGCCACCGGGTCGAAGCCGCCCGGACCAGGCCCCCCCCGGCCACCGGGTCCACCACCAAAGCCCCCTCCAGTTTTGGGCTGGGTCTTGTCGCCGATGACCACTGCCAGCGGCACTTCTTTCGAGACCCGTTCCAGGTTCTGGTTCATTCCATACTCGGTCCGGTCAATTTTGAATTGCGCAATGAGCGTCAGCCCGGCGTCGGTGACCTTGATCGTTGCGGGAATGCTGATCGGCTTAGTGACTCCGTGGAGCGTAAAGTCTCCGTTCACGGTGTACTTTCCAGCGGCTGCATCGGTTGCCTGGATCCCCCTGCTCTGGAACTTGGCGGTCGGATACTCGACCGTTCCCAGAAAGTCGGGCGCATTGAGATGGCCGGTCAATTGGCCGCCCATTTGCGTCCAAAGCGATGTCGCATCGATGTCGAGCGTCACGGACTTTAGAGTCCCCCCCTCGACCTGAGCTGTGCCGGTGAACTTTTCGAAGCCCCCCAGACGCGGATCGGGGGGTTCTTTCATGTGCAGTCCCAAAAACTCGATCTTGCTGTTCTCTGGAGAGAGTGCCGCGACTCCCGCGGCAATGGCGACCGGCGTGGGATCGGTCGGAATCGACAATTCCACAACCCCGCCCCCACCCATCATTCCGGGGGCGCCACCCCCCGGGCCCATCGGTGGACTTCCCATGCCGCCCGGCGCGCCTGGCCCCATCGGGCCGGTCTGTGGAGTGGCGTTGGACGTTCCGCCGCCGCCCCCCGAAGAACTCGAATTGCCACCGCAACCGACCGTCAGCAATCCGGCCAGAGCCAGCACCGATAGGTGCAATCGAAGCATGAAGACCTCGCCTGAGAAATGAAGGAAAAGACCGTTGCCGCGTCCAGATCGTAACGAACTCTGCTAGTGAAAACAATCAAAGTGGCGATCGATCGACGATGCGATCCCGGGAAAGAGTTGGTGCTCCCGGACGGCTATGGTATGCTCATTGTCAATCTGACGTGACGCTGAGAATAGGACTGGCGATACCGGAGAGGAACTGGGAATTCGATTGTGCGTCGAGGGTTCGGAATTGGCCTTGTTCGACACCGCTGCGGGGACACGTCTGTTGACAGAATCGGAAGCCGCCCACGAAGCGGAACAAGCAGCGCGCCGAACCGCCGAAGCGCAGGCCATCGCCTACGAGTCAGAATTGGAGCGTCTCCGGGCGGAACTCCGCGCGCTCCAGGCCCAACGCGGTATTCCGCCAGCCTCCTAATCGGGTGTCGACGGAACACCGCGGTGCGGCAGCGACGATCCCCCGGAGCAACTCGCAGCCGTGGGGCAGAACTTCATGCGGCGACGCTCAAGGACGCTTCCAAACGGTCATCGTCAGGCGACTGCCAACGTCGGCTTCAAATGACTTCGGCCGAGGCTCCCCCGCCGGAGCAATGCAGAGCGTCAGCGTGTCCGCTTCGATCCGATAGATCCCGCGCATCAATTCTCCCCCTTCCGACTCGACGTCAATTGCCGCCGGAGCGGCGCTGGGGTCCAGCGCGAACCGACCCACGACGGCGTTCGTGCGCCCCTCGCGCGTGACGTGGATCGTGTAGTGATCCTCTTTCACCGTGCGGCGATACGTTTTGAGCTGTCCCGGCGAGAGTCGGACGCCATTCGTCTCGTTCGATTGCATCACCCACGCTCCCTGGAATTGGGCCACATCCCGCTTGACCTCCGGATCCTCGGCGCGGTGCGGCGTGAGTTGGCTTTTGCGCTGCACCAGATCGCTGCCGCGCATCGTTCGGGTGAAGACGAACCCGTCAAAGACTTCTGACCAGGGGGCGGCCATCGGTGAGTAGCCCAGGGGACGGGCCACCAGAGGCTTGGTGAGCCAATCTCGAATGGCCAGCGCCCAGAGGATTCTTCGCGGAGCATTGAGAGTTTGACAACGGGACATAACGGTTTCTCCGATTCTGCGGACTCAACTTCTGCGGATTCGGCCCGCCGAACGATGCGTCGATGTTGGTTCTAGCGCCGCGACGCAGCTCCGTCAATTTCGGTGTCGCCGGACGGACCGGGCAGGGCGCGGTGCGGTTGCTGTGGGTCGGCAATCGTCTCCGGCGATCGACCGATGGTGCCGCATCCCCCATTCAATTCGATGGCCGGATGTGCTAGAATCGCAGGCAATCATCAGGAGGGGTTGACCAAATCGGGCTCGACTGTTTGCGAGGGGTAGAGGGATGTCTTCCAGCGACTCACAGGTTGACCACGGGGTTTCGCCGGTCCGGGAGGGGTGGAACCGGCGGCGCTTTTTGCGGGGGGTGGGGACATCCCTGGCGCTCCCGGCGTTGGAGTCGCTGCTGAGGCCCCGGTCGATCTCTGCCGCGACCGCGAAGCCATTAGCGCAAACCGCGTCAGGCGCCCCCTTGCGCATGGCGTTCGTGTACATTCCCAACGGAGTGATCCAGGAGACTTGGTGGCCACAGGGTGAGGGGTCAGAATTTCAACTGGGCCAGACGATGCAGCCACTGGAGTCGTTGCGGTCGGAGATTCAGGTGCTGTCGGGATTGGACCATCGACATGCCACCGCCGGCGCCGACGGGCCGGGGGACCATGCCCGCGCGAATGGGACGTTTTTGACAGGAGTCCGGGTCAAGAAAACGGCGGGGGCCGATATTCACGCCGGCGTGTCGATTGATCAGGTTGTGGCGCGCCAGGTGGGACAGGCGACCCGCTTTCCCTCGCTGGAACTCTCCTGCGACGCCGTCCGCAAGTCCGGTTCCTGCGACTCAGGCTATTCCTGCGCCTATCAATTCAATCTGGCGTGGCGCTCCCCCACCACGCCCTTGGCCCCCGAGCCCAATCCGCGGCTGGTGTTCGAACGGATGTTCGGGGCCGGTCCGCCGGGAGAACGGCGAGTCAACCTGCAACAGCGTCAGGCGCAGCAGCGCTCGATTCTCGATTTTGTTCTGGAGGACGCGCGCGACTTGCAGCGGCAGTTGACCGCGCGCGATCAGGCTAAGCTCGATGAATACCTCACCAGCCTGCGGGAAATCGAAGGGAGAATCGCGCGATCGGAACAGTTTGGCGACACTCCTGATCCCGAGGTGGAGACCCCGCCGGGAGTTCCCGCCAGTTACGAAGAGCATGTGCAGCTCATGTTCTCTCTGCTGCACCTGGCATTTGCGACCGACACCACGCGGGTCGCCACGCTCTTATTGGCGCATGACGGCAGCAACCGGGAATTCCCCGCGCTCGGCATTCCCGAAGGGCACCATTACCTGTCCCATCACCAGAACCGAAAGGAAATGATCGACAAGGTCGCCCAGATCGATCGCTGGTACGTGCGGCAGTTCGCCCTGTTCCTGGAGAAACTGAGTCAGACCACGGATGCCGACGGCCAGTCGCTATTGCACAATTCCATGATCGTTTACGGCGGCGGAAATGCCGACGGGAATCAGCACACCCACTCCAACCTGCCGATCATTTTGGCGGG
>JBJXGA010000378.1:0-12935 GCA_046152955.1 Planctomycetales bacterium
CTCCGGGCGTTGTACCTGAGTTCGAACGACCGATGGGAACATTACTGGACCCGAACCGTCGCGATTTGACATTTACCCACTTTCGAGACGCACACACGGCTCCGTGCCAGGGGGGGGCATGACTGGCAGCTACATTTGCCATTCGGTTGCATTGATTCTGGTGCGCATTGCTGAGCGTCGAGCAATGCTCATGGTGAGCCCTTCACAGCAGCCGCGCAAGGCGGCACGGCTCCAGCGATTCGGGGCGGGCGCCAGTAAGAATCCATTCGGCGAGCAGCTTTCCCGTCACGGGAGCCAGCAGCACCCCGTTTCGAAAATGGCCGCAGGCCCACCAGAGGTTGTCGAGTCCCTGGGCGCGATCGACGATCGGCAAGCCATCCGGGCTGCCGGGACGGACGCCGCACCAGGCGCGGGTGAAGGGCACCGCGCGGAGCGCCGGGAGAGTTTCGCACGCCGCCTGGGCGAACTGTTCTGACAGCGCAGCGTCGGGGATCAACCGATCTTCTTCCACTAAATTCCCGCCGGTGACCACTTCCCCCGTCCGGAGCTGAAACATCAAGTACCGATCGATCACCACTCCAGAGAGGAGCGGCGGCAATGGGTCGGTTGAGATCAATTGTCCGCTGACAGGGCGCAACGGCGGAAGGGGAGTGACCTCGTGCAGCCAGCTCGCGTTCCAGCCGGTCGCCGAAACGACCTGTCCGGGGGAGACGCGACCGGCGGTCGTTTCGACCTGCGTGATCCGTCCCCCCGCCTTGTGAACCGAGAGTGCAGCGGCGCCGGTGGCGATCCCCACCCCGGCGGTACGTGCGGCGCGGGCCAGCGACACGGCCGCTTTCACAGGGTTCAATTGCGCCTCAGAGGGAAGGTGCAGCCCGGAGACGAATCCTGGCCGCAACTGCGGCTCCAGGAGGGCAATCTGTTCGGCATCGACCGCGTGGAGCGTGTATCCCAGTTCCTGAAGCCTGGCGGCGGCCTCGGTCGCCGAAGGACCGATCCGATCGGCGTTGACGTTCAGCAGCCCGTTGACCCGCCAATCGAAATCGAACTCCGGACTGAGCGACAGGCGGCCCCAAAGGTCGCGGCTCTGCTGGGCCAACGCCTGGAAGCCGGGGGGGTGCAATGGTCCCTGGTCGTTCGGCCAGATCCCTCCGGCGTTCGCCCCGCTGGCACCCCCTGCGAGGGTGTTGGTTTCCAGCAACTGGACCGTCGCGCCGCGCTCGCTCAGAAAATAGGCGATCGACAGGCCGACGATCCCTCCCCCCACGACCAACACGTCCGGTTCGTCGTGCAGCAATCGACCGCGGCCGGCCTCCAAAACCTCGCGCTCTGGCAACGCCAGTCGCTCCAGCCAGACCGGTCCGATGTTGAGCAAATTGGCAGTCATGCGCGATCGTTCTTGCTGCTCGAGTTTGAGGGAGAAAGCGGGCCTGCGTGTGATCTCGACTCGTGTCGGTCGGGCTGTTCAGAGTGGGCCAGCGCCTGGCGCGCGGCAAGCACTCGATCGCGCGCCAGTTCGGTTGCCGGGGCCAGGGCAGTGAGGTGTCCCATCTTGCGCCCGCGCCGCGCCGCCAGTTTACCGTATAGGTGCAATTTGACGTCCGGATGCGCGCACGCCGCGACCCAGTCGGGTTCGCTCGGTTCCCACAGATCTCCCAGGAGATTCGCCATGGCGGCCGGACGCAAGAGTTCGGTCGATCCCAGGGGGAGACCGCACACCGCCCGCAACTGTTGTTCAAATTGACACGCGGTGCAGGCATCAATTGTCAGGTGGCCCGAATTGTGCGGGCGCGGGGCCAACTCGTTGATCAGCAGTTCGTCATCGCCGGTCGCAAAAAACTCCACGCACAGCGTTCCGACGACCTCCAGCGCCTCCAGGACGCCGCGCGCGATCTCGACCGCCCGCTGTGCCTGCCGTTCCGGCAAGCGCGCCGGGCAGAGCGACAGATCGAGAATGTGCCGGTGATGCAGATTCTCAATCACGGGGTACGCCACGAACGAGCGGTCGAGGCCGCGGGCCGCCACCACCGAAACTTCGCGATCGAACGCCACGAACTGCTCCAGCACCGCCTCGTCGGTCTGCAAACCGTGCCAGGCGGCGTGCGCCGCAGAGGGACTGTCGATGCGCACCTGCCCTTTGCCGTCGTAGCCCCAACCGGCGGTCTTGAGCACCGCCGGACACCCCAGTTCTTCCAGAGCGGTGGCTAATTCGGCAGCGGAATGGACCGCGCGAAACGGTGTGACGGGAAAACCCGCCTCCTGCAAGAAGGTCTTTTCGCGTCGACGGTGCTGCGAGACGTGCAGGACGTGCCCTCCCGGACGGACCGGCGCAAACCGCTCCGCCGCTGCGGCGGTCGCCGCCGGGACGTTTTCAAACTCGAACGTCACAACGGCCACTTCCTTGGCAAACTGCGCCACGGCGTCGAGGTCGTCGTAGGGAGCCTGAATCTCCCGATCCGCCACTTGTCCGGTGGGGGTGTCACTGTCGGGAGACAGGGTATGGACGCGATATCCCATCCGCCGCGCGGCGATGGCGAACATCCGCCCGAGCTGTCCGCTTCCCAGAACGCCAATCGTCGCGCCCGGGAGAATGGCCCGTGTCACGGCAGCCTCTCTTCCAGAACGCGCTGCGTTTGGCTCTGTTGATAGGCGAGCAGTTTCTCGCGCAACGCAGGGCGGGTCGTCGCCAGAATGCGGACCGCCAACAGCGCGGCGTTGGTGGCCCCTGCTTTGCCGATCGCCAGCGTTCCGACGGGGATGCCGGCCGGCATCTGCACGATCGACAGCAGCGAATCGAGCCCCTGCAAGGCGTGGCTTTGCACCGGAACACCCAGCACCGGCAGCGCCGTTTGAGCCGCAACCATCCCCGGCAGATGGGCGGCCCCTCCCGCACCGGCAATGATCACCTCCAACCCGCGCTGGGCGGCGGTCGCCGAATACTCGCGCATCAATTCCGGGGTGCGGTGGGCGGAGACGATCCGAGATTCATGGGGGACGCCGAATTGAGTCAGAATCTCAACGGCGTGCTGCATGGTGTCCCAGTCGGACCGGCTGCCCATGATGACGGCGACGAGCGGTGGAGGAGAAGCAGACATGGCCTCAGGGTGTTTTGCGGGAGCAGGAGGAGAATCGTTCTTCCCGGTATGCTAACGGAGTGGGACGTGCGAGGAAACCTTGTTGGGACTTCCGTTTGCCTCGCGACCCGTCTAAGCTCTGCGTGGCCGCGCGCCGCGGGATTGGGCCGCAACACAGATCCTTGGCGGCCAACATGTCGGCGCCCCGGCGCGGCCGGTCCGCCCCGACTGCCACCTCACCCCATGATCACCCTGTTCTTCGCGTTGGATTGAGCCAGACATGGACGTTGCGGAATACACCCGAGCCGTGCTGCTGGGAGCGATCCAGGGAGTCGCCGAGTTTTTGCCGATCAGTTCTTCGGGGCATATCGTCGTCTTCGGCAAGCTGTTTGAACAGTGGTTTGGCGGGCCGGTGGGAGACCCGGTCCTGTTCAACGTGGCGGTCCATCTGGGGACGCTGGGGTCGATCCTGGTCGTCTACCGCTCCGATCTGCGGATGCTGGTCCGGGATTATCGGCTTTGCGCGTGGATCGTGCTGGCGACGATCCCTGCCGGGGTGATCGGCGTGTTATTCAAAAAGAAGCTGGAGGCGACGTTTGAACAACCGCTGCTGGTGGCGTGCGGGTGGCTGCTCACGGCGGTGACACTGTGGTACGGCCAGCGGTTCGGAAAGAACCAGCGCACTCTGCCGGAGATGAATGCGCGGGACGCGACGGTGGTGGGGCTGTTCCAGGCGGTGGCGCTGATTGTGCGCGGATTCTCCCGTTCGGGCAGTACGATTGCTGGCGGGCTGCTCTTGGGGTTCCAGCGGGAAGCGGCAGCGAAGTTCTCGTTCCTGGTGGCGATTCCCGCGATTGCCGGCGCCGGGGTACTGGAGATCGGTCCGGTCCTTCGTGAAGCGCTGACCGGGACAGTTCGGGAGGGGGCCACGTCCGTTCTGACGGCGGAAGCGGCGGGAATTCTTGTGACCGGCGGTCTGGTGGCCTTCGTGGTGGGTTGGGTGGCGCTGCGCTGGTTGATCAAGCTCATCGTCCGCCGCGGGGTGGGAGTTTTTGCATTGTATTGCCTGATTCTGTCGCTGATCACATTCGCCTGGCAGGGGTATGAAATGCTACGCGCGCCGTAGGGCGTTCTCTGATTCGGGCAGATTAGGAAATCTACCCCACATCGTGGGGCAGATTTCCTAATCTGCCCGTGCGTCATTGACTCCCGGTCCCCAAATTTCCCCCAATTTGCACTTTGCATTTCTCACATTTCAATCGCGATTCTTCAACCTGCATTCCTCCTCATTTCCCAATCCTAACTCGTCCCTCCCGGCAGAGAATGGTCGGACGAGCGTCTCGGTGCGTCGTGACCCGCTCTAAAACTCCCCCGTCGTCTCTCCATCGCGCATCCGGTGCAGCCGCAAAAGGACCGAGTTCGCCACGAACTCGCTCACGAATCGCGAGCTCCCATCCGCCAACAGAATCTGGCAGCCTCCGGTGTGCTGGCTCCCTGCCGAGGCCCAGTTTCCGAGCGTCCCCGGACCGGCGAACACGTTATGCACCGGGTCCACCCAGTTGTTGATCTGCTGCGGCATGTAGTGCTGGTCCAGGGCGATGCCGATCTCGACATGCGCCGCGTGTCCCCACGCCGGGCATTGACCATTCAGCACGGTCCGCAGCGTCTCGGTGACCATCGCCGTTTGGCTCGCTCCGTCGCGCGCGTCTTCGATCCGCGTGCTGGTGTTGGGGCCGAACAGCGCCCGCTCCTTGTCCGCCTGTGGAAACCCCTGATGCATGAAGTCCCCGAACCAGACGTTGAAGTCGTAATTCGTTCGCGCTCCCCCGCGCGGAATCTCGCGGCTGATCCCGTACGCCTGGATCAGCCCCGGCTCGGTCTGGTTGAAGTACAGCCCCCCCGGATCGGAGGGGCACAGCAGCAGGGGCAGGACGGTTTGCACCACTTCGGCATTGGTGTTCGGATCGCCGATCATTTGCGACAGGTTGTACGCGCCATATTGCGTCGACCAACAGGCCGCCTGGCGGTGGTCGTAGCGGTCGTAGAGCGGCCCCTGATCAAAATACGGCAGCAACATCACCCACCCGGTCGCGTTGAGGAATCCCTTGGGGCCTCCCTGCGACGGACCTCCCCAGCCGACGTACCCCACTGCCAGGCGCGACGGCGGAAGAACTCGATGCGTCCCCTGGTAGGCATGCAGCGCCAGCCCGATCTGCTTGAGATTCGCCTGACACTGCGCCCGCCGCGCCGCCTCGCGCGCCCGCTGCACCGCCGGCAACAACAGCGACGTCAGGATGGCAATGATCGCAATCACGACCAGCAACTCAATCAACGTGAACCCGGACCGCGCACGGGAGGGCAACTCGCCCGAAAGCGCGCGGGACGGGGACGCGCCCGCAAGCAACCGGGAGGGCGAGGCTCCCGCCGAGCCGCTTACGCAATGACGCGCCGCCATTCGAAGCCACCGACCCCATCCGGCTCGCCCGGATGGTGAATCAGACCGGCAACTAGACAAGGCATTCGTCAGTAATTCGACCGCATCCGGCTTGTCCGGATGGTGAGTCAGATCGGCGCTGACGGTATGGCATTCCCGCTCTCCCGCTCCGCCCCACCCCAATACTCGCCCCCATCCGGCCCTGTGCCGGTGGAGCGCATGACTGAAGGCTAAAGTCAAGTACCGGAAAATCATCCCAGGTGTCGAACCTCTGCCCCCCTCCCCGCCGCCGGGCAGCGTTCTCATGAAAGTCAGCGTTTGTCGCGGCGGTGAGGGGGGCAGAGGTTCATGAGCGCGGGAAACGGCGTCTGCATGGCCCGTATAGCTGCCAGTCATCGCCTCCACTGGCACGGGGCCAGTGGGGGGCTGCTGTGTTGTCAACATTCGCCTTCTCCGTCTGCTGTCGAAACAATTCAGCACTCTGACGCGTGAGAGTCTTGCGATCGCCAGGACGAGGCTCCCCCTCGATCGCCATTCATGAGCTGCTCCTTGCGGCAGGCCGTTTTCTCATCCACCACCAGCCGAACGCCAACGCTCCGACCACGTCCGCGATCACCATCCCAATGAGCAACGGATCTGTGGAGGACTTCTCCACTGGCGGCGGTGTCCCTCCCGGCACAGTCGGCACGGCTCCGCTCAAAAACGCATCCGCCACGTTCAAACGCTGTGCGAACAGCGTCTCGGGAGACGAATCGACCTGCGCCAGCACCAGCAACGGTCGATTCGGCTGCCGGGCCGAGCGCGACCGTTCTCCCGCGGGAGCCGACTCCGGTTCGCCGCGCTTCCCCGCCGCCAGCACCTCGCGGAGGATGTTCGCCGCGCTCACGAGCTGCTGCTGCGCCAGTCCGCGGCGGACCCGCCCCTCGAACCAGCCATTCACTCCCGACTGATTTCGCAGCGCCACGTCCGACAGCGACCGAACCGCCGGTTCCAGCCATTCCAGCGTCTCCTGTTCCAAAGCGCGCCATTCGTCGGCAGAGGCTTCGCGGCGCTTGAGCTCCCGCGATTGCGCCCAACCTCGGGCCAAACGCTCGCGCATCGCCGCCGTCTGCGTGTCGCGCCATTCCACGCGACTGGCCAGAAGCGCCGCCAGAACCACCAGCAACACCGCCAACGAACTTTTGCGCCCAACCAATCGCCACACACGCTCAATTAGCAACTCGACCAGCGCCATGCCCCAGGTCAAGAGACTCGTGATCCCGAATCCTCCACTGGGGACGAGACTGCTCCACGAGAACTTCCCGGCCTGCGCTTCGAGTTCCGCCTTCCGCCGCTCGTTAGCTTGCGCCGCCTGTTCCAGCGCCCGCGCCGCGGCCCCCACCGTCGCCGACTCGTCCGGCGACTCGTCGGCGAACAATGCCTTAATCCTCGCGGCAGGTTGCCATTCGTCGGTCCCACCCAGGCGGATCAGATCGCCGTCGTCAATCTTGCCGCGCCGCACCAGGCTCTCAAGCTCGTCGGTCGAAAGCGGACCATACGTCTCCCCCTGAGTCTGCCAGAACCACTCCTGCGTCATGGCGCCACCTCACTCGCCGCGGGACCGCTGGAACTGCTGCGGGAAGGATTATCCCGCGCCGCCTGTTGCGAACGCAACCCCGCGCGCGCTCGGCGCCATCGCCCGATACCTCGGCTCACTCCCCAGACCGCCACTCCGGTCACCGGCAGTGTCACTACGATCCAGGGCCAACTCCATGCCGCCGAGAATCCGCGGAGCGCCCAACGCGCCTGGCGCTTTCGGGCCAATCCCCATGAACTCAGCCAGCTCCACTCCGTCTCCTCGTCGATCAACTCCTGTTCCGTCAGTCCCAGGTAGTTGTCGTCGATCGAGATCATCCGCAACGTCCCGTCTCGCCGGACGTAATACTGTTCCCCGCGCGTGTCGTCTCGCACCCAGCTACCAGGGCTGGGCGACCAATCTTCGACCGACGCTTCCCCCGCCCGCCGGACGCTGTCGCGACGCAACTCGACTTGATCCAGCGGGTCGCCGTAGGTATTGATCCGCAACAGAACCATCCGCCGCGGCAACCAGGCGACTGCTTCGCCCCCCGCGCCTCCCACGTCGTTCCCGGCCAGCGCCGTCTCGTCGTAGTCCAGATCGCATTGTGGACCATCCAGCAGGGTGCCGGTCCCCATCTGAGAGCGCCGGACCAGGAAAGGCGGCTGCGGCTCGACCCACAACCGGCGAGTCTCTCCCTCCCACCCCTCCCCCAACCGCTCCTCAATCAACAAACACCGCATCCCAAGAACCAACGGGCGATCCTTAAGCAATCGAAATCGATCGGTCAGAACCCCCCGGGAGGGCGAGGCGCTGTTTCGGGAGGGCGAGGCGACCACCTGGGAGGGCGAGGCTCCCGCCGAGCCGCTTAGGCCAAGAGACGTCTCCTTTCCACCCGACGATGCCACCCCCTCCAACCCCCGAGAGGGCGATGCGCCACCCCGGGAGGGCGAGGCGCCACCCCGGGAGGGCGAGGCTCCCGCCGAGCCGCTGACGCCACGTGCCCCCCCCGCCGGACTCTCCCCACCATCTCCATCCGCTCTCGCCCCCTCCACCTCTCCCGACCACAACGGACTCACCCCCTGGCGCACTGCTTCCACCGCCAACGACCAAATCACCGTTTCCGAAAGCGTATCGTTTCCCAAGCTCAACGTCGGATCCGGTCGGCCAAGAATCAACCCCCGCGCCAACTCGTCTCCCAGAGCACCCCAGGCATGAATTTCCCGCGCCGGTTCACGAATGACCGCATATTCCCGGACCTGCGGCAACTGCCGCACGTCGCGAAACCGGCTCCGGAGCGCCGCCAAAAACTCCTCCCGATCCACCCCAGCCCCCTGCGCCCCGCTCCGCACCTGCCACGCCGCTTCCTCCAACCCCACGGACGGCGCCGACCTTCCATCCAAGCGAATCAACGACCGTCCCATCGTGATCCGCACCGCATCCTCCCCCACCCGGAACGGCAAGGCGCCATTCCGGGAGGGCGAGGCGCTTTCCTGGGAGGGCGAGGCTCCCGCCGAGCCGTTTTGCAAAGACGCCTCCGTCATCTCCCGGGAGGGCGAGGCTCCCGCCGAGCCGCTTTCGCCCAAAGACTCCCCCACGTCATCGCGATCCAACTCCCCCACCCGCAACGAACGCGACTCCTGCGTCTCATCGACAGGCCGTCCGAACCGCGCCGATCGGTTCTTCCGAACGATCCTCCAATTGAACTCCAACCGCGGCATCTCCCGCTCCCGCGTTCGCCAAACCTCCAGCACCGCGCGCAGCGTCGCATCCCCCCCGTCCAGCGGCGTCTCCCGCCTCCGTTCGTCATCGGCGAAAACCATCCCGCTCCTCATCGGCACAAAGCAACACGCTGCCCACAGGAGGCAGGTGAGGAACGGCCATCGACCGATCGCTCGTCGCTCCACCGTCAAACCACGCCGTGATCGATTTTCGTCCGTCGTAATTCGAACTCCCCAGCGGTTCATCACCGGATCCAAGCCCGGCGCTCTAGGTCCGCCACAACGCGGCCCCCCGATGCTGGCCCGGGCCAACGGCCTGGCATTCTGGCCTTCGCCAACCCCCGCCCCCCGTCGGTGCCAGCGGAGGCATGCCTGGCAGCTACAAACACGCCTGCCCCCTCACCCCTAGTCCCTAGTCCCTAGCCGCTAGTCCCTAGTCCCTAGTCCCTCTCCGCCTCGCTCCGAATCCGCACATGCCGCCACTTCGACATCGCCCCCCCGCGGCACGGAACCAAAGCCGGCGCAAACCGCATCGGCGATCCCTCACCCCCCGCATCGACAACTGCTTCCGCCGCCGGCCAGCCATTGATCGACACGCTGAGCCGCCCCGCGTACAACTCCAGCCGCACATCGTTCCAAGCATCCCGACGAATCGTCCGCTGCGCCCCCGAATCGAGCGGCGCCAGCCACTGGCCGTCGTCGCTCGAAGATCCGCCAGTCACGATCCCCCCCGTCCCCAACTCCGCCGTCACCAGCGACACCGCCACGCGAAACGTCCGCGCGGCCGCTTCCCCCCCAATAGCCGGCCCCTCCCCTGTTCCGTTGGACGCGATCGACGGGCGGGCACTCAATCCCAGCCGCGCCTCCCCTCCCGCCGGAACCCAAACATCCGCATGAAACTCGATCCCGTTCGACTCCCGGTCGGAGATCAACCATCCCGATCCCGGACCAACCAACGCGTCATCCCCCAGTGTCACCGCCGAACTCGCGGCAACAATCGCCTCCCCGTCCGCCGACCATCCCGCCGCCTCTCCTTCTTCCCCGTCGGCGACGCGCCAACTCTCCAGGAGGCGCGCCGGCCGCATCAGTTCGAACCGTCCCCGCGCCCGATTGCGCGAGCGACTCTGCTCGGCCATCCAGGCAAACAGGGCGGTCGTCCGGTAACCCCGGTTCCAACAATCGTGTCCCAGCGCATCGTACGTCGTGCTAAGCGGACTTTGGCCCAGTTCCAGCAACTGCCGCCGGACCGACTCATTGAACCGCACAATGTCGGCCGTGTCCCTCTCGTTGTAGAAATTCCAGACCGGCACTCCCGCCTCCGCCAGCCGCCGCGCGTCCGCTCCCCCTTGGCCGCACATCGGAATCACCCCGGCGAACCGCCCGGACTCCGCCGCCGCGAGCATCCAAGTCCCATTCCCCCCCGACGAAACTCCCGTCAAAAACACCCGATCCGGGTCTCCGCCATATTCTTCGATCACGCGGTCCAGCGCCTCAAGCGCGCGGATCGAATCGGGACTCCCCGGCGACCAACTCCCCTCCACCCGGCACTGCGGCGCCACCGCCAGGAACGGAAAATACCCCCGCATTTCCCACACCTGAACGCCAAAATTGTTGCTGATCTGCCGATACCCGTCGTCACCGTTCTCACCAGCGCCGTTGAGAAACAGCAACACAGGAACTTTGGTCGCGTGATCTCGTTGCCGAACGAACACGATGCATTGGGAATGCTGGACCGAGTTGACGTTGCCCGCCATGACGGAGCACCCCTCAGGTTGTTTCGCGGGGTGTTTCGTAGCTTCAGAAATGGACGCATTAGGGGCAATTCCGATCCCTTCCCGGCACCCGCTGGCGGCAAGAGCCACTCCCGCGAGGATCAGAATGGCGACTCTCGGAAATCGCGAAATGAGCGCCACACGTTTATGCACAATACTCCGGCGGCGCTGCGTCAGCGCCCTTCCCACGATCAATCGTCCGAAACCTACAGATCCATTCTGAGTCACTTCTCGGGGCATCAACGCTGACACCCCCTATTTGACGCCGTGCTCGCGGAACCACTCAAGCGTCTCCTTCCAGGCGTTGAGTGCCGCTTTCTCGTTATACTTTCTCTGCGTATCATCAAAAAAATGGGAAAACGATCGCTGATACAAAATGACCTTTCCGGCCAGGACGTTTTCTTTGATAGTCTGTTCAAACGTCTCCTCAAGTTTCTCCACTTCCAATTCGACCTCGCCAAAGCGCCGAGGAATGTGTGCGAGGATTGCGGCTTTTGATCGCCCCACGAGTTCGAAGGGCTGTCGCAATCCGTCCAGTTCGGGCGAGGCAAACTCGATCATTATCGGAGAATACATGACGACAGCCGCTGGCCCCGTCTTTGCTCCTGAAAGATGCATCGCAATCCTTCCGCCAGACTCGAAGGTGCACAATCCGACCGTCTGGCGGTCTCCGCCATTTGAATGACCCCAGGCAAGCGTGGCGCGGCAGTCTTCGGTCATTTGGGGGATCGGGGTGTGCGGTTGTATTTCTGCAACAATCTTAAGCATTCGCTGAGTGTCAGGAAGCTTGCGGGTCTCCGCATCCATTCTCCGAGCGAAAAGGTCCGGCACAATCGCAAAATAGCCCTCCTTTGCGAACCGACGACACATATCGCGCATAAAGTCCGAGTCTCCAAAACTCCCGTGAATCAGAAGGATCAATGGCCACCGCCTCCCCTCATTGGGTCGCGCGAAATACGCCGGAATTTCAAATCCGTCAGTTGGAACAGAAATCTCGCCTGTGACCAGCCCATCGGTGTCGGTCTTAACTGGGGCAGCGCCTGCCGATACGGGGATTATTGAAATCCCAAGCATCAGCAACAACCCCACAACACACTGCGCGCGGCACACGACCGCGGTTTTCGAATGCATGATGCTTCCCCTAAACGAAGACAATCGACGGACTCGGCCCCGACGCGGTGTCGAGGACTCTGATGGTTCCGTCTAATTGGACAGCGCCAGGTTCGCCGCAGAGCCGTTGTGATTCACGGTGGTTGTGATCGAAAGACGGACTTGATTTTTTCGGGGTTGATGCCGAGCATCGCGAGTTGTTTGCGGCGTTGCTTGCGGTGGGACCGGGAAGCTGCGGCGCAGCGATGGGCGTAGTAGCTTTGGCGGTCTACCTCATCCTGGAAGAGACGCTGTCTGACTTTGGAAGGAAGCGTCATTGTGGAGACGACGACGCTGGCCGCGCGGCGGACTTGTTCGGTGGTCAGCAACTCCCCGCTCAGGACGTCTTCGTTCAGCGACAGTTCTTGTCGCGTGCGGGCGCAGAACAACTGGCTGAGGATGCTCAAGTGCAGATGGCGATGGATGCACTGCCATCCACGGCATTCGAAGTGATCCAAACCCAGTTCTTCCTTCGCTTCGCGGAAGCAGTCTTCGATCGGCCAGCGACCGAAGGCGACGCGAAGAAGCTTTCGGACGTTCCAGCCGTCGCGGTTCGGGACGCGGTTGGAGAGGAAGTACTTGACTTCCCCGGTCAGCACATTCCGAGCGACGATGAGCGTGCATTGGTTGCTCACGATCCGGTCGTCGTGAGTCTGTCTCCAGCAGGTCGCCCAGCGGATCTCCCAGACTTCGCTGCCGCGGTGAGTGTCCTTGATGCGATAACGCTGTGGTGTCTGTTTCCGGAATGCGGGTGAGTACCGGGCCAGGTCGCGCACTTCACTCGGATGTCTGGCTCCGCGGGCCAGTCGCGGAAAGACCTTCATTCGTCCGTCGCCGTTTTCCGGCGGATGCTTCAGGATTTCCGGCTTCATCATCCACACCCGAACATCAACGGGAATCTCGACCACGAACGCTTCGTCGCGAGTATCCAGGCCGTTCAGGAATTCGGCGTTCTGTCCATACAATTCGTCCGCCGTCCAGGCTAAGACTCGAATGCCATTGGCCAGCGCGCGATCGATCAGATCCATCGCGATTTGCGGCTTCGTCCGGAACTCGACCTCGTCGGGGATGTGTGCCCGTCTTCGGCGCTCCAAATCGCTCGCCCATTCCTCGGGCAGGTACAGTTGTGCGTCGAGCAGGACATTGAATCCTGGAGCAGAATATGACAACGCCACCGAGTTGACGCAGTTCTCGATCTTCCCCCGATTGCCATTATACTGTCGCTTGACT
>JBJXGA010000381.1:0-67407 GCA_046152955.1 Planctomycetales bacterium
GCACAGGGGAACAGCACGTTTTTCTTCGAAACTGCGGCAGGGCAGTTTTACGGCTTCCCTCGGCTGGATGGCCGATCGATCAAGGTCGCCGAACATACGCAAGGGGATGCGGTGGATGATCCGCTAGGGGTCGACCGCACGCAGCATCCGGCGGACCTGGAGCGGGTGGAGCGCTTCCTGAACGAGCATCTGCCAAAGGTCACGGGACCACCGGTGCAACACTCCGTGTGCATGTATACCCGGACTCCCGATTCCCATTTTTTAATCTATCGGCACCCCGACTGTCCGGCGATACTCCTCGGGGCGGGCTTTTCGGGACATGGCTTCAAGTTCACCACTGTCCTCGGCCAGGCGCTGGCCGAGTTGGCGCTCGATGGCGCAACGACGCTGCCGATCGATTTCCTGAGTCTGGGGCGGCTGTCCACCAGCTCAAGCTGGTGACAAAAATCGGTCCGGCACAAGCCGACTGAATTCGAAGAGCGCGTGTGCGGCAGCTCAGACCGCGCCAGCAGGCGCTGGACCGGCCACTGCGCCTGTCCTGTGACGGTCAAGTGACAATCACCGACAAAACTGAAGCCTTGGGCCAACTCAAGCCGCGCGCTCTACTTCAGCAGCGCGTCCTCTCCCTTGCTGCTCATTTGATACAGCGGGAGGAAGCGGTAGTAGACTTCCAGGCAGAGAGTGCTGAGCGCGGTGGAGAAGACGCGACCGCCGTAGTCTCCCCAGGGGTGGCGGGGATTCCAGCTTCCGGCCAGGTCGCCGTCGGTGCGCTGGTCGGCCACCAGGTTGTCGCGCATCGCTTTGTTCCACTTCCTCCACGGTTCTCCTCCGTGGTGGTACATGGCCAGCGTCCCGTAGTACCAATAATACAGATCCTGCTGCGAACGCCGGGGGAGGTGCTGCTGCAAATAGTCGACCGCTTCTCCCATCGCGGGATCGGTGCGACTTTTCCCCAGCATCTGACGGCAGTAGAGCGCCTCGGCGGTCATGGAGGGCTTGGGAAGTTCGTCCCGGCGATAGGCGGCCAGGCCCCCATGCCGGCTCAGGCCGCGGGTCTTCATTTCCCCGGCGTGCGCCTCAAGAAAATCGCGGGCGCGGATGACTTTGTCTCGCGGAACGCGGATTCCCGCGGTGTGCGCGCTGCGGAGGGCCATGAGCTGCCAGCCAAACATGCTGACGTCCCCCGTCTGGGTTTTGGAATAGCGCCAGCCGCCGTCGGTCTGCGATTGCTGCTGCAACACATACTCGACCGCGCGCGTCAGGGGCTCGCGCAGGGCGCTGTCGTGCGTCATGCCATAGGCCTCTCCCAGGGCGATCGTCGCCATTCCGTGGCAATACATCCGCGCGTATTTGTTGGCCCGACCTCCCAGGTAACCGTCCGCATCCTGCTGGGCGACGAGCCAGCGCAGGCCGCGGTCCACTGTGTCGGCGTAGAGATTGTCTTCCTGCGTGTAATTGGCCCCCAGGAACGCCAACAGGGCCAGTGCCGTCAACCCCGCCTCAGCGTGCTCGCCGGACTTCTGCCGCTCCGCCAGATCCGCCTTATTGAATCGCTCTTCGGACGGTTCCTTTCCGAGTGTTGACTCCAGCGGCCGCCAAAAGCCGCGCGGATCCTGATGGAGCGCCAGCCATTTGAGGCTCGCTTCGACCGCCTTTTCGGATTCTTCGGTGGCCCCCATTTCGATGGCGAATTTCTTGCGCTGCGGCAAACCCCGCAGCCGATACGGGCTGGGGACTTGCCCGGAGTTCTTGTCGATCGCTCCGGCGCGATCGGAGCGCTGAATCTCCGGCGCGAATCCCGTGGCAGGATCTCCTAAAGCGCCGGTGCCGGAGGCGAGCATCCGCGGCGCTCCCTCCGCACCGCCATCTGAAGAATCTCCCGGTCGCACGCGCTCCGGCGGGGCGCCCGCTCCACCTTCGATCGGCTTGCGGCCCACGCGAGAGAATCCGCCGGAAGGGGGCGATCCGGCGGCCGTTTGGGACTGCCGGTCGGCCGTTTCCGCACCGGGATCGGCGGGGGTCGCGGCGGGCGCCTCGTTCTTGCGGAGGCGTTGGGTGTTGGCGCTGCGCGCGACCTGTGCCGGCGCACCGGCGTCCGTCGGACCAATTCCTTCCAGTGCCGGCGGAAGGTCAACCTGCGCTGGCGCCGTGTCGGCAGGACGCGGCTGGCGGGTTGGCGTCCCGGCTCCCGCCGATTCCTGCCGGGGAGTGCGCTGCGGCGTGGCGCGGAGATCCTCGGCAGCGCGGGCGGTCGCCGTTTCTTCTCCGATGCGGGGCGGTGCGACTTGTTGGGGACGGACGGGACTGCGGTCCGGTCGCTGTGGCGCGGGATCGGCCGGCGGCGCGTCGGCCACGGGGAGATCGGGAAGTTCGACCGCCGACGTGCCATCGTCCGTCGGGGTTTCGCGCTGCGGCGCGGTTTCGTCCGCCTGGGGATCGCGGCTGTGGCGCGCGATCGACTGCGGTTCCGGTTCGGCGAACTGTTCCCAAACGGGGGAGTCCCCCGAGTGCTGCGGGTCAGGGGCCGCTTCCCCTTCGGCGCGGGTCTGGCGGACCGGTCGGACAACCACCTCTTTGCGCGGCGGATGGGGTTGCGAAAGAACCATCCGGGTGGAGAGGAGTCCCATCGTGAAGTGCGCCACGAGCGACAACACCAGCGTCTTGCGGGTGACGTGGGTGTCTCCCCAGCGGGTGAAGAGCATTCTCAGAAACAGAAACGTGGTGACGAAGCTCCCGCACCAGATGACAGCCCAGAATGTGAACGCCAGAGGATCCTGGCGCGCAAATTCGACGAGTTCTCGGCCGCGCGCCAGAAGGGCGTCGGGAGAGAAGAACTCGGAAGCGAATAGCGCCGCCAGCGGTGGCATGGGGGTCATTCCCCTTTCAGTTTGGTTGCCAGGGAAAAATTCGTAATCTGGGCGCGATGGCAGACTGAGAGCACATCCATAATGTGTTGATAGACGGCGGAACCGTCCCCGCGAATCAGGACCGCCTGATCGGCGTACCGCGCGCGGGCCTCTTTCAATCGCGCCTCAAGCTGTTCCAGCGTCAGATTCTCCTGGCTGACGACGATCACCCCGCTGTCAAACACGTTGACAATGATCTCATCGGGGGCGCTGGTCAAGGGTTGGGCCTGTCCGACCTCGGGCAACTGCACATCGAATTGCCGCTCGATGTCGGCAAACCGGGTTCCGACCATAAAAAAGATCAGCAGATTGAACACCACGTCGATCATCGGCGTGAGGTTGATCTGCGGTTCTTCGAGGGCTTCGGCTTTGAGGGGCATGGCGTGGGTTGCCGCAACGCGAACAGGGACAACGTGTCAACCGGGGTGAACCCGCGCACCTTCGCGGGAAGGACGGGGGAAGCCCCTCACGGAGATGATCAGGGGGTTTGCAGCGCCCCCATTGACTTGGGCCGCGGGGGAAAGGCCCGCGCGGTTCCCCCGTTTTGCCCCAGCAGGGCCTCGGCGGAAATGAGATTTACCACCTTTTGCGCCAGGGAGTCCATTTGCATCACGAGCGAATCGACGCGGCTGGCAAAGAACAGATACAGCATCAGGGCGGGAATCGCCACCGTCAGCCCGGCGGCAGTGGTGATCAGCGCCTCGCCGATCCCCCCTGCGAGCTGTTCCGATTTGCCCATCGCGGAACTGTTGGCAATCTCGTTGAAACACTTGATCATGCCGAACACGGTCCCCAGGAGTCCCAACAGGGGGGAGACGGTGGAGATGGCGTTGAGGATCCGCAAGTGCTTCCGCAGTTGCCCCACCTGCCGCTCCCCCCCATCGATGATCGCCTGTTCGACTTCGACGCTCGGCTTGCCCCACTTTCGCACACCGTGGGCAAACACCTCGGCCACGGGGCTGGCGTTCTCCTCGCACAGTTTCAAGGCTTCGTCCCGATCGAGTTCCGAGCGTTCGAGATGCTCCAGAAAGCGTTTGACGAAGTCGTTGGGGATCACGCGACGGCGACGAAGAACGACCATCCGCTCCACCCCAAACGCCAGCATCACGATCGAACACAGGGCGATGGGGTACATCAGGACTCCCCCCGCCTCGAACATCTTCGAGACGGTCATCGGAATCCCCAGCGGGGCATCCGTCGTCGCAGTCGATTTGCGGGTGTCGCCAGTCCGGGCAGCGGGAGTGATCACGTCCTCGGTCTCTGCCGAGGGGTCGTCCCCCGACTGTCCCCGGCAGGGAACCGCCCAACCAATCGACAGCGCCAGTGCGCAGGCCAGCCACCAGCCGGCGGCGCTCCGCCCCCCTCCCGTCGCATCGGTCAGGTCTGGCACAGACAACTTTCCGTAATTCATGTTCGCACGCGTTGGAAAAGAGACGGAGGGTTCAGGAGCAAGCGGCGGCATAGCTCAGCCGGCCGCCAGCTTCTTGCGCACCTGATCCAGACGCTCCCGCGCTTTGGGAGCGACATCTTTGTTATCGGAATAATCACGCAGCAATTCGTCGTAGGTTTTGGCTGCCGCCTTCCACTGCCCCAAGGCTTCCTGGCACACCCCCGCCTGGAACAGCGCCGGCGCCTGCCACTCCGGATACTTGTAGAGAATTTCGACCTTCAGATAGGCCTTCAGCGCCTCGTCGTAGTTCTTTTCGAACAGATAAGTTTCGGCGATGTGAAACTGGCTTTTGGCGGCGGTTTCCGTCTGCTTTCCCTGGGGACTTTGCACCGCCCGCTCGAACGCCGCCCGCGCTTCGGTCCACAGCGCCTGCGCCTTAAAACACCGCCCCAGCACTTCATCGATCTGATAGAGCGCGGGAGAGTCGGGAGATGATTTTTCCACTTCGCCGCGCGTCGCGGCGACCCCCTTGTAGTCTTTCAGTCGAAACTGCGCTTCCGCCAGCATCACCCAAGCCTGTGGGAGCCAGGGGGCTTGAGCGACCTGAGGCTCCGAACGCATTCCCACCAGCGCGGTGAGCCGGTCCCGCGCCGACGGATACGCTCCTGAGTAAAATTCCGCCTCGGCCCATTTGTGCTGCGCTTCCAGACGGTACGTTCCCGAAGGAAATCGCTGGAGCGACTCTTCACAGACCCGGCGCAAATCGTCCCAGCGTTTGGCTTCGACTTCAATTTGCATCGTTTGGAACAGCGCCCGCTGCTGCACTGTTTCGTCCGCTTTGGCATCGGTCGCCAGTGCGCGAAACCCCTTCCGCGCTTCGTCCAACCGTCCGGCGATCAGGTCGCTTTCCGCCAGACTCAGCCGCGCGTTGTCTGCCAGCGGGCTGTCCGGGTAGTCACGCGCCAGCCGCCGAAACAGCTCGTCCGCTTTGGCGAAATCCTCGGCGGCATAATGCACGGTGGCCCATTGATCGATCACTTTGTCGGCATCCGCGCGGCCTGGAAACCGCTTGAGCAGCCCTTCGTAGACAGCGTCCGCCTCGGGGAGTTTTTGCAATCGCGCCAACAGCCCCGCCGATTGCAGTCCCGCCAGGAACACGTGCTCGGAAGTCCCAGGTCGGGCAAACGCTTCGGTAAACGCTGTTTGAGACCGGTTCAAGTCCCCGGCATCCTGCCAGGCGCGGCCCCGCATGAAGGCCGCCTCAGCGACCAGCTCGCTGTCGGGGTGTTCGGTCAACAAGCGGCCAAACGCGGCCGCAGCTTCGGGAAACGCTTTCCGCTTGTATTCGGTCCAGCCCAAATCGGCCAAAGCCCGCGGATGCTGAGGAGTGGCTGCGGGACGAGCCGCCAGCTCCCCATACAGTCCCCGCGCCCAGTCCCAATCCTCGGCAGCGAAAGCGATCGTGGCCACCTCCAGCAGCGCCTGATCGGTTTCCGGACGTTCGGCGTCCCACTTCTTCATGGTCGCCAGAGTCTGCTGCGACTCCGACTTCTGCCCCGCCAGCGCCTGCGCCACCGCCTTGAGGCTGCGGGCCTGTCCCCCCAGCGGTCCCCGTTCGGCGAATTTCAGGTATCGCTCCACCCCCTCCACCACTTCGCGGCAGCGCGCCAACCGGATTTTCGACGACTCTCCCTCCTGGGGGTTCTTGGCCGCCGCGCGGGCCAGTGCCAGGGAACTGGCGCCCCGCAGGACGAACACACCGGCGAATTCCGGCGCGCCGGCCCCCTGGTCCCATTGGGCGGCCAGGGGGGCCGAGACTTCCAGGGCGGCGACGTGGTCTTGCCGTTTCTGCATGACTTCCGCGAGATAGTACCGAGCCTGGAGTCGGGTGGACTCCACTTCGCTCCCGTCGATCACTCCCTGCAGGACGCGGGCCGCTCCCGGCAGATCGTTGTTCGCCGTCAGGACGCGCCCCTTGAGAATCTCCTGGCGAAATCTCAATTTGTTTCCAGGGAATTCCCGTTCAAAGCGGGACAGGAGCGCCGTCGCCTGTTCAGTCCGACCTCCATTCACCAGCGCCTGGCAGGCTCCATGCAGACTCTCGTCCGCCATGGAACCCTTGGGCCAGCGTCCCACTCCCTGCAGGAACAGCTCTCCCGCCTGGTCGTAGTTGCCGCGGCGCTGTTCGCAATCGGCCCAGTGATATTGCAGTTTCTCCGCGATCGGCAGATCGGCGAATTTCTTCGTGGCCGCCGACAGCACTTCCACTGCTTTCGTCAGGTCGGGGAGCGACCGCAGGCTGAGCCCCTTCCAAAGCGCTGCTTCGGCTGCCAGTTTGTCGCTCTGGGCCGCTCTGTCGAACTGCGCGATCGCCTGCGGATACTGCCCGAGGCGATACAGCGCAAAGCCTCGATTGAGCTGCGCCAGAGGGGCTTGCGGACTTTGCGGAAATTGCTGCTCCAGCGCTCCGTAGGCGGCCGCGGCCTCGGCGTACCTCCCGGCGTCAAAATGGAGCGCCCCCAGATTGAGCTGCGCTTCGGCCGCGCGCGAACCGGTTTTGTCGGCAGCCAATCGCTGGTAAATGCGGAGCGCCTCGTCCGGTTGCTTGAGCAGCTCGTGCGCGCGGGCCATGCCGAACTGCGTTTCTTCCAGGAGCGCCCCCTGGGGAAACGATTGAATCGCGGCCCGAAAGTGGACCAGCGCGGCGTCCGGGCGATTGAGACGCAGCTCGGCATCCGCCAAATACGGAAGCGCCCATTCCCGCAACGGATCGTCTCGCACCTGGGTGACGAACGTCGTCAGTTCTTTTTCTGCGGCGGCAAAATCTTCGAGATGATAACTGCAATGTCCGATCCAGTAATGCGCCGCCGGCAGAAACGATTTGACGTAGTCTTTGACGTAGGCCCGAAGCACGTCGCGCCCCCCGCGAAAATCGTCCAGCTTCACCAGCGACAGCCCCAGGTAATACCGGGCGTTCTCGACCTTGGGGTGCTGCCCGTTCTTTTTGAGAAAGGCCTGAAAGCTCTCTGCCGCCAGCTTCCATTGCTCTTTGTTGTAGAATCCAACAGCCAGGCGGTAGTCCTCTTGGGCATCTTCGGCGCTCCAGGCGCAGGGCGCGGCGCACGAGATCAACAGGAGGATGCCGGCGACGACGCGGCAGAAGCGCATTGGCATGCGGCAAGGGGCGCCGTTCCCCGCCTGCCGGAACCCGTTCCGGATCCGGGGCGTCGGGGAACTCCACGGTGGAACTCCCCTTCTCGCTGCACTTTCGTAAGACGCCATCAACGTCGCTGCTCCACACCAGGCTTGAGTTGGCCGCCGAGTGATTTTATCCGCGGTCGATTCCGCGGAGCAAGCCGGAGGTCGCCAACGGACACCAGCCCGGCTGCGCGAGGCAGCCGGGCTGGTGCTGGTTTTCAGATTCCGAACAGGACCGATGTGCATGCGGCCAAAGCCATAACGATCAGTAGCTGCCGGCGTCCGGACCGGCACAGCGGATCAGGTGATCGTGGTCGATGTAGACGACTTCGATGACGCTGTCGGTGTGCGAGAACGGCACGGGCCAGTCCGATCGAATCGTCTTGTCGAAGTACACGGTGCATTTATAATGGCACTTGTGGTGCCGCGCCGGTCCCACCATCGGGTAGAACTTGCATTCGCCGACGCTATCGACGATTGGCTCCACTACCAGGCGGACGTTGTTGCGCGTGGTTTCGGCGATGAACGGCATCCCTCCCTTGGTGTCGTCGGGGAGGGCACGCATCACCTCGTCAGGCGAGGGGTTGTCCATGCAGAACAACGGGGCGTTTTCCCCTTCGATCGGATCGAGGACCGGCACCTTGCTGTAGCGTTCCTCTTCCCAGTAGGTGTCTTCAATTTCCTGGCTGAAATAGGGGCTGACCGGAATGAACGGGGTGGTCACCCAGAACTTGGACAACAGCCAGTTCTGATTCCAATACCCCCCCCCCATCAGGAGTCCCGAGGGATATCCCAGGCAGCCGCTGCTGCTCCCGGCCAGCAACCAGAGTCCGGCCAGCAGGGTGATTCGCTTCATCAGTTTATGGAGGCCGTCCATGCTTTTCTCCAAAAGACAATCGTGAGAGTGGCTGCTCGAATGCTCCCCGCGGTCCTGTCGCGAGAGGCGGTGAAACGCAGTCTGAAAACCACACACTGCGTCTCTTGTCTTATGTATCGATCGTGCGGGTCGGTCAACTTGTGAGAATTTTCCGATTTTGTCGTTTGTAGCGATTTTTTTGTCCGGCAGGAAAAAAACCAGCCCGGCTTCGACAGGCGAAGCCGGGCAGTTCGTGGCCTGATTCAGGCGGCGCGTTCTCTGTAAACCCTACCAGTTGGCGGGGTTGAGGAACCACCACCAGCGGTCAGTCCGGGGACTGAAACTCAGGTTCCAGTATCCGTCGTCCCATTCCAGCGTCGCTTTACGCCATCCCAGTGGAACCTGGGGATAGGGGTAAAACGGGCCGATGTAGGGCCAGGCCGAAGCGGAATACTGCGTCGGATAGGTGACCGCGGCATAGTTGGGGTACTGGGCATACGCCGGCCAGGCGTAGTCCGGATGGTTGGGCTGGTTGTACAACATGTTGCCGCCACCTGCTCCCGGGGGGCCCTGCATCGCGGCCGGGGGAGGTCCATAGGAGGCCGGGTTGGCCGGAATCGGCTGAATCCCTTGCGGCACAGCTCCTTGCGGAATTTGAACCGGCTCCTGCCCTTCATAGGCCGCCTGGTAATTCACCTGCCGAGCCCTGGGGGGTCGCGCCCCTTTGGGTTGGCTGGCCGCCGCCTGCTGCACTGGTCGCCCCTTGGGCTCCGCCACAGCCAGCTTGTTGTCGACCTTCGTGACCCCCTTGACCGATTTGGCAGCCGTAGCGGCCGCTTTCTTCAGGTCGGGGTTGGTCACGACCCCTTTCAGGGTGGTCACTCCCTTGTCCACATAAATTTCGATTTCCTGACCATCCAGGCGGGCCTTCACCAGGGCTTGCTTGACCCGGTTGGCGATTTCCTGGTTTTGGTCGGCTCCCGGAGCCTTAGCGGCCTGAGAGGCGGGGGACTGCTTGCTGAACCCTGAGAATGGACCGGCCAGCGTGATGCCGGGGGTCAAGGCCAGAAGCCCTACTGACAACCACTTCTGATACCGTCGCATGAACTGATCTCCTTCCATGTTCCGTTCAAGTGACACCCGGCGGTGCGATCACCACTGAATCGAGAGAACGCCGGCGCGAGGATCGCGCGAGGGGAACCTCGATGCTTGCAAACCTATTCATCGGTCCGACTTCTCCGTCTATGACAGTTTTTTCGGAAATTTCGCGCGGAATGTTCATTCCGAATATACCGGTCGATCCGTCCCGCCTCACCAAGGCGGCGAGCGGGGGGCGTCAGCTCCCCTGTTTCTCTTCCTTCAGAGCAACCTCTTCTACGAAATCTCTGTTCGAAAGACCGTTTGCAGCGCTTGTGCCGGTCGTAAATTCTCCTGCCTGGAAAGAATGGGCTAAATGGGCGCGTTGGCTGGAGTGCGCAGGGTTTGTGCGTCGAACTCAGTATACGTAGGGCGGAGGACGCTCTGCTGGTCGATTACAGAGTATGCGTTGTCAGTGCTGAGGAGCCGACCCATGAAAACCAATTTGATGCTTTCGATTGTCGCCGCGACCCTGCTCGCGGCGGGCGCCGGCCGCACCGCTCAGGCGGGGTATTGCGGCGGCGCAAGTTACGCTTGCTGTCCGGCAAGCTGCGCCGCCCCGGCGGCGGACGTTTGCCAGGTGCGTTGTTGCATGACCCCCTGCTATAAGACGGTCCAGGAGACGGTCTGGGAGCAGGAGACGTGCGTCTGCACCAAAACGGTGTATGACACGATCTGCCAGGCGGTCCCGGTGACCTGCTGCAAGACGGTCTACGACACCTGCTATCGGGACGAGTGCTACACCGTTTGCCGTCCGCAGTACCAGACCTGCTACCGGGAAGTCTGCGAAAAGCGCTGCCGTCCTGTCTACCAGACCTGCTACCGCGACGAACAATACGTCGTGCGCCGTCCGGTCTACGAGACCTGCTACCGGGACGTCTGCCACACCGTCTGCCGTCCGGTCTACCAGACCTGCTACAAGGAATGCTGCTACACGGTCTGCAAACCGGTCTACGAGACGTGCTACCGGGACGTCTGCTGTACGCATTACCGAACCGAAACCGAAACCCGCTACCGTGACGTCTGCTACACGACGTGTCGCCCAGTGTGCGAAACGAAGTGCATCAACGTCTGCTGCGGGGAATGGAAAACGGTTCAGGAATGCATCCCCGGACCGGTCATGACCCGTTGCGTTCAGGATCCGGGAACCTGGGAATTCGATCCCTGCACCTGCTGCTGCTGCTATCGCCCCGGCTGCTGCCGCACCGAATGCGTCCAGTGCCCTCCGACGATCTGCTGCAAGAAAGTGTGGTGCCCGCGGATCGAACAGCGGACGATCACCTGCACGCGGTATGTGCAGGAAGTCCAGCACTGCCAGGTGCCTTACACCTGCTGCCGCCAGGTGCCGTACACGGTGACCAAACGCGTCCCGTACACGGTCTGCCGAATGGAACAGCAGGTTTGCCGCCGGACGGTTCCCTACACCACCTGCACGATGGTGCAGGAGACCTGCACCAAGCGGGTTCCGTACACCGTCTGCCGGATGGTCGAACAATGCTGCACGCGTCGCGTGCCGTACACCACCTGCCAGATGGTTGAGGAATGCTGCACCCGCAAGGTGCCGTACACGACTTGCACGATGGTTCAGCAGACGTGTACTCGCAAAGTGCCGTACTGCGTGCCGCGGACAGTGACCTATCAGTCCTGCCGGTATGAAACCCGCTGCGTGCCGCGGCAGGTTCAATATTGCACGACCCGTTGCGTGCCGCGGGTCGTCTGCCGACAGGTTCCGGTGCAGACCTGCTGCCCGGATCCGAGCAGCCAGCCGAAAGCGGCATCGTGCTGCCACTGAAAGTGACCTCAGGCGACTTCGCCTGACAACGCGGCTCGAGGGCGACCCAAGTGGTCGCCCTCGGGCTTTCTTTGTTGTGGTTTTGGCGCGCGGGTCGTGCCGGTCGGTCAAACTTTGACGTTGAGAGGGGTCCGGCTCGCGCACGGAACCGGCCAGTTGGCACAATCGCTTAATGCCTGATTTTGTGCGCAGTCGATGAACACAGTGACAGGATGTCAGCCGATCATTGCGGTCAGGGAGGGATGCACATGCTGGAATTCTCGATTGGCCCCCAGTTCCGCCGCTGGGTTTCAGAAACGAGTTGGATTTGCGTGGGGGCGGGAGCGCTCTTTACCGTCGGCTGCGCCGCGACGACGCGGGATGGCAACTTGGCGGACGCCACTCCCGCCGCCAAGTCCGCCGCCAGCCAGCCGGCCGCCGACAACTCCCCTGGACGGGCCTCACTCGCGACCCGCCGCACTGAGAAATCGTCGGCCTCCGCCTCACAGCGAACGGCCTCCCGTTCCGGCAAGCGGCGGACGCTCGCCTCGTCCGGGGATCCGTTCCTGGAGAATTCGGCCGATTCCAAAGCGACCCCGCGGCGGCAACCGGCCCTCCAGGCCAAGACCCGTTCGAGTCAGCCTGCCACCGGCAGGCCGGCCATCGCGTCCCGATCGACTGTGGCTCCTCCCGCCAAGCGAACCTCTTCGGCGGCAGCAAGTTCGACCCCCGGCTATGCGAGTCTTGCACGTCCGAAACCGCAGCAGCCCGCGCCGGCCCAGGAGCCAACCATCAGCCAAGTGGTGGCCCAGGCCCCCACTCAAACGACGAGCTCCGTCAGCCATTCGGCCGCCTCGACCACCGCGGTCAAGCAGGTCCAGCCTCCCATTGACGATCGCAAACGGGCCGATCTGCTGATCGCCCGCGCCCGGAAGATGTACAAGCAGCAGCATCCCGAAGAGGCGCTGCGGCTCGCGGGGGTCGCCGAACAGTTGGAGCGCTCGCACCGCGCCACGTATCTGCCGAATGAACGGCGCCCCTCAGAATTCATGGTCCAGTTGCGCAAGGCGATCCTTCGCGATGCGCAACGGAAAGCGGACCTCGCCCAGGATAAGCCTGCCACGCCTGCGGTGGCCGCAGTTGCGGAACAACCCGTTCGGCACAAAAATCGATCGACGCCGGTCGAGCCGCTTCCCAGCGGCGCGCGGCGCGGGCACGTGGAACTGACCGACATCCGCGCCGGTTGGCAACCCGCCGACGAAGAGGATGTGCTGCATCGGGATCGCCAGTTGTTGCTGGCGGCACGCGAGGCGACCCAACCTTCGGTCGATCGACAAGTCACCACCATTGGCGGCGCCGAACGGGCCGCCGAGACCACCGAAGTCGCGCTCCTGGATGCGCCGGGAGATCGGGCCGCGGCAATTGCGGCGATTGACCAATCCAGCATTCCGTCCCACTCCGCCGAGGCTGCGTCCCAGACGCCGGAAACCACTCCCGCGGAGGCCCCCCCTGTCCCCACCTCCTCCAATGCGTCGCCGATCGATCTGGAGGAGATGGAGGGAGATGTCGAGCAGGATGCGACTGGCGAAGCGCAGCCGCGCTGGTCCACTCCGTCCCTGTTGGGGTTGATTGCCGGGGTAGCGGGATTGCTGGGGATGGCGTTTTGGCGACGGCAGCACGGCAAACACTACGCGGTTGCAGCGTTGTCCGATTCCGCCGGCTCTCCTCCTTCGGCTTGACACCCGTCGGCGGTCGCCGCACGATACCGTGATCCCGCAGGGCCGCGTCGGCCCGCGGCTGGCTCTCACGGAGAAGGCGACGATGTTCCGCCACGGGTGGCGATGGGTCGTGACAGGCGCGTTGGGATTGCTCTGGGTCGGGGACGCTACTGCGGCCACGAACGATGCGACGCCTCCGGCGTCGGATTCTCAGCAGCAGGGAGTCTCGGGCGCGACCCCGGACGCAGCTCCTCTCGATGAGATCCCGCGGCCTCAGAACCCGGCCGAATCGCTGGCGTCGATCCAGGTGCGTCCCGGATTTCGGGTCGAGCTGATGGCCGCCGAGCCGCTCACCTATGACCCGGTCGCCTTCGCCTTCGGCGCCGATGGAAAACTCTGGGTGGCGGAGATGGGGGATTATCCCTTGGGGGAAGACACCCCCCGTCCCCGTGCCGCAGCGGAGCGAAAGCCCTCCGTTCGGGCCGCTGCCGTGCGCCCGGTGGGACGCATCCGCTTTCTGGAAGACACCGATGACGACGGTCAGTTCGATCGATCGACGCTTTTCCTGGAAGTCCCCTATCCGACGGGGGTACTCCCCTGGCGTCGAGGAGTCCTGATCACTTCCGCGCCGCACATCCTGTACGCGGAGGACACCGACGGCGACGGCCGCGCCGATCACCAGGAAACGCTCTACACCGGTTTCGTGGAAGGGAATCAGCAGCACCGTCTCAACGGCCTGGTTCGCGGTCTGGACAACTGGATTTACGTCGCCAACGGGGACAGCGGTGGAGAGGTTCGATACGTCGGGCCGTCGGCGGACCGACCGGCCGGTCTGCGGCGCGGGACGGGACTTCCCGGCGCCGCGCAAAACGAACGAGGAGTCAACATCAGTGGCCGCGATCTGCGGATCCGTCCGGAAACCGGGGCATTGGAAGCGGTGACCGGACAGTCGCAGTTCGGCCGCAGTCGGGACGACTGGGGAAACTGGTTCGGCTGCAACAACTCCAACGCGATGTACCAATTCGTTCTGGACGATCGCTACCAGCGCCGGAATCGCCACTTCGCCGCTTCCAGCCCACGGAGCGATGTTCCGGAGGTCGGCGGGAACGCACCGGTCTTTCCCCGCAGTCGTCTGCTGGCGCGCTTCAACGACTACCACACCGCCAACCGGCTCACCTCGGCGTGCAGCGTCATGGTGTACCGGGACGATTTGTTCGGTCCCCCATTCCAGGGGAACATGTTCGTCAGTGAGCCGGTCCACAACCTGATCCATCGTGAAGTGATGTCCGCCGAGGGGGTGACGTTTCGCAGTCGCCGCGCCGACGACGAACGGGAGTCGGAGTTTCTCGCCTCCAGCGACAACTGGTTTCGGCCGACGATGATCGCCACCGGTCCCGACGGAGCGTTGTGGATCGCCGACATGTACCGGCAAGTGATCGAGCACCCGCAGTGGATTCCCGACACCTGGCAAAAAAAGCTGGACCTGCAGGCCGGTTTTGACCAGGGACGGATTTACCGGGTCTATCCCACGGATGCGAAACCGCGTCCGATTCCGCGGCTGGCGACGCTCGATGACGCGGGCCTGGTCGCGGCGCTCGACAGTCCCAGCGGATGGCAGCGCGACACAGCGCAGCAATTGCTCGTCGAGCGGCATGGGGGGGCAGGCTCCACGCAACAAGGTGTCGCTGGACGGCAGGCCCGCGAGGCCCGGGAGGCCGCCGCGCGGTGCGTCACGTTGCTCGAACGGCTGGCGCGCGAGGGGGGCCTTCCGCAGGCCCGCGTCCATGCGCTCTGGACCCTCGACGGCCTGGGGCACACCTCGGTCGCGACCGTGCGCCAGGCTCTTTCCGACTCTCATCCGGGAGTCCGCCGCCAGGCGATCCGGTTGTCCGAATCGCTGACCCGGCCCCCTCCGGATTTGCTCGCCCGGCTGCTGGAACTTGTCGCGGACTCCGATCCCCACGTTCGTCTGCAACTGGCCTACACGCTCGGCGAATTCGACGAACCCCAGGCGGGAGACGCCTTGGGTCAATTGTTGCAGTCTGCCGAGGGAGACCGCTTCCTGTTTGCCGCCGCGATGAGCTCGCTCAATCGCATGAACATTGAACCGGTGTTGGCGCGGGTCTTGCGGGGCGCTGGGACCGATGCTCCGCCGGCTCCCAATCTGCTCGACAATTTGCTGAATCAGGCGGCGGCGCTGGGGAACGACCGGGCGTTTCACGCGCTGTTTGCCACCGTCACCACCCCCCGCGAGGGGCGCTTTGAGCCTTGGCAATGGGACGCCGCGGGGACGCTGCTTGACGCGCTGGAGCGACGCAAGGTGTCACTGGATGAGTTGCGATGCGCTGCCGATGCGCAGATTCAGACCGCGCTGGCCAACTTGCAGCGATTGATCGAATCCGTCCGCAGCGTCGCCGCCGACACGCAGGCGCCGCTCCCGCGGCGGGTGGCTGCGTTGAATCTTTTGGGGCGCGGCCCAAGCCACGCGCCGTCCGATCGTTCGCTGCTCGCCTCGTTCCTGGGTCCGCAAGTCGCTCCCGACTTGCAAGCGGCGGCGCTTGCCGCCCTGGGACGGTCAAACGCTCCCGAGGCGGCCGACCTGTTGCTGGCTGCCTGGCGCGGCTTCACTCCCGCTCGCCGCACGCAGGCGCTCGATGCGCTCCTGAGTCGGGAGGGGTGGACGATCAAACTGCTCGACGCTCTCGCGGCCAAGGATGTCGCGGCCCTGGAATTGGACGCCTCCCGCCGACAACGGCTTGTCGGCCATCGTTCTGCGGCGATTCGCCTGCGGGCCGCGAAGCTGCTGGAGACAACGGGGAACGCCGGTCGCCAACAGGTGGTCGAACGCTATCGAGCGGCGTTGGAACAACCGGGGGTCGCCGCGCGGGGAGAGCAACTGTTTGCCAAGACGTGCGCAGGGTGTCACCGCCTGGCGGGAATCGGTTTTGAAGTCGGCCCCGACCTGACGTCGCTGACTGACAAATCCCCCGACTCGCTCCTTGTGGCCATCCTCGATCCGAACCGGGCGGTCGAAGCCAAATTCCTCGAGTATCAGGCAGTCACCACCAGCGGCTTGACCCACAGCGGCCTGCTCGCCGAAGAAACGGGAAACAGCATCACCCTGAAAAGTCCGGAAGCCAAACTGACGACGCTGCTCAGGACCGACCTGGAGGAACTGGTGCATACCACCCGCTCGGCGATGCCCGAAGGTTTGGAGAAAGACCTGTCGCCGCGCGACCTGGCCGATCTGATCGCCTTCATCCGCAGTCACGTGCCGCTGCCGACCCGCAAGGAGTTTCCAGGAAACCGCCCCACCCTGGTGCGACCGGACACCGACGGAACCCTGCTCCTCTCACCCGCGAGTTGCGAGATTTTCGGCAGCACGCTGATTTTGGAGCCGCAATATGGCAACCTCGGTTTCTGGAGCAGTTTGGACGACCATGCCGTCTGGACGATCGAGGCGTCCGTTGCCGGGTTGTACCGGGTGGAATTCGAATGGGCCTGCGACGCCAGCGTCGCGGGGAACGCCTGGCGCCTGGAAGGACCAGAGGGCGCACTCACCGGCCAGACCGAAGCGACCGACAACTGGGACACGTACCGCCGGGCCGAAGTCGGCCAATTATCGCTCGTCCAAGGTCGCCAGCGGATCGTACTGCAAGCGGTCGAAAAACCGGACGGAGCGCTGATCGATTTGAAGGCGATCCGCCTGATGCGGTTGAGGTAGTGGGGCTGTTGGTCGCGATCTAACTGTGATCGTGATCGTCGACGCAAAGTGATCCAAGCCGATCGAAGAACCGACCAAAGCCTTCGCTGAATTCAGACCTCAGCAATGGCCAGTGATCCTTCAGGATGTCAGAACTGGCCCAGCGCTGCATCAGCCGTATCCAGCCGCGCTTGAGCGGATGCTGCGGTTGATCGTCCAGTTGCGTCTCCAACCAGGCGGTCTCCATGACTTGCAGCAATTGGCAGAGGAAATGCAATTCCGCAACCTTCAAGCCCTGACTGGAGTTCGTGGCGGCCAGGTGCTCGGTAAAACCGACCGCGGCTACGTTCTCGAGCAGGCCTACACCCTCGACGATTACGCTACGACCGTCTACGAATCGCTGGGAATCGGCCTCGCGCAGCCGGTCTACACCCGCGAAAACCTCCCGCTCTTTCTGGCTCCGGAAGGACGGCCGATCGGGCGGTTGTTCGAAACCGCGAGCGGCTGGGGCGCTGCACCCGCCCGGCGTCCGAATCAACGCGCTGACGACCTTTGGTCCGCGTCTGACGATCTTTGGTATGGTCCTCGCAATCCTCTTTCATAACAATACGTTGCGCCCTGCCGACTACGACCGTTCGTCTCAAAGGTAATCACCAAAGATCGTCATGGGCCCACGTCTTTGACGATCTTTAGCGAGCCGTCGCAACGTCGTATGGCGTTACTTGTTGCGGCAACACCCTGTCCGGTTTTCCTCAAAGATCGGCATGCCGGCGTTCGATTTTCCGTTTTGCTGTGGATTTGTTGCAACCTGTTGCACGGTCTCCAAGTGCCAGGGCACGCGGCGATATAGGTCACCGGATTGAGGGGCTCCGATATTCATACCACTACTTTACCACAGGCCTCCACAGCCAAGGAACAGCAATTGCGCCACATCTGGAAAAGAGGCGGAAAAGAGTTTTTCAGACACATTCTCCACCTGTGTCCGCATGGCCGATAATGCTCGCGCAGTCGCCGCGATCTTCGACGAATCGCCGAAAATCGACCTCTCATGGCCGGTCGAAACTCGCGAAAACCGCACGGCGTTCCCGACATCGAAACGGGTGCCTATCGGGCGGTCATTCTAGGAATCGCCATCGTCGACGTCGAGGCGATCGAGCCGCTCGAAAAAGCGGCCAAATCCTGCGCTGAACTCCGGTTTGAGTAGCTTCCAGTGTTCTTGCACGATCTCTGAACTCGCCCACCGCTTCATGAGTCGAATCCAACCGCGCTTCAGGGCGTGCGTGGGATGATCGTCCAGTCTCATTTCCAGCCAGGCGGTCTCCATGACCTGCAACAACTGGCAGATGAAGTGAACTTCATTCGACTTCGTTGGCTCCTTGTCGTCTTTTGCCTTTTTAAGCACGTTGGCATAGAGTTGCATGCCAATACGTTCCAGCGTCGATTCCTTGCGGAGGATTTCATGCAGCGCGACATATCCCTCCGAAGAATTTGCCAGGTTCTCTTCCAGTTGGCAGACGGCCGGTTGCCATTCCTCCTTGAGGCGGTCGAAGAGCTTTTTTAACGCCTTGGCGGGACGAACTTTCTTTGCGTTCACCTGTTCGGCGGTATCGGTGGGAAGTGCCAGACGGCTGGTCTCGACCAGCCGCTGATGCGGTTCGCCAAGAACCTCGGCCATGATATGATCGCCCAGCGCCCGATAACTCTCGAACTGGGATTCGCCGTAGAACTGGTCGCTGGTTGGCTCTTGAGGGAATTCCCGGTTGGCACGGTGATAGTTCAAGATGTCGGGAGGCTCGTCGCCGGTCAGTGACGGCTTGATGTAGACCAGAATGCCATCCTCCAATGGTTTGTCGGCAGGTTGTCCGTCGCGCGGATGTACGTCTGAGTAGCGGATTCGACCGACGGCGCAGTGCCAGCGGCTGAGGTTGTCGGGACCGGACGGACGAATGGGGGCGACATCCAATTCGATGCGAATCCCAAAGTCATTACGGCATTTGCGAATCAGGTTGCCGAGGTCTTCGAAGTTGCAATTCGGGTCGGCCCCCGCATCGCAGGCAATGATGAACCGGCAGCGGCGCCGCACGAGTTCGTAAACTCCCAGGTTATCGAAGTGCCCGCCGTCCGAAAGGTAGATTTCGCGTCCCTTTTCGTTGGTTTGACCCAGCAGTTCCCGGATCAGGAATGTCCCCATCCCGGGACTCTGCGCCGCCCAGGGCTGGCGGCCAACGTAGTTCGGATTCCGCATCCACCAGCCCAGTCGAACGTTAAAAACGGTCATCAGCGCGCCGAGCGCCGGTGACGAATGGTAGCCCATGTTCGGGCTGGCGGCAGCTCCCGAAATGGCGACCGCCTTGCCAAGCGTCAACAGGTCGGCCTCCGGTCTCTCTTCCAGCTTCTGAAAGCCGGTGCTGCGGCTTCCGCAATACAGCGGAGTGAGCACGAAGGACTCGGCTTGCCTCTCCTGCCAGGCGAGCTCGTCGCCCGACACCAGATTCAGCGCCGTGTTGACGATCGGAAAGGGCCCCCAGTAGATCGGCAGCTTGCGCCGGCTGCGCTGGTTGGCTGCTCCGATCTGCAATTCCCGCAGCGGGAAGTCGTCGTTCGGATCCAGGCCGGTGACGGGGTTGACGTTCCGGTACGGCTCCTTGCTGTTGGTCGGTGCACCCCCGCGATAGGGATCGCTGTGTCGGCAATCGTCGCAGTGCGGCTTTTTCCGTGACGCCCCCAAATAGCATCTCACGAGTCGATTGCCATAACTTGCATTGAGCGAAAAAATATTTGCATCGATGCGCCACATCAAGAGCAGCGCCAAGGCCGCCGCAACTCCGAACAGGCCGACGAGCCACCACGGTTCCGGTGAATTGAAGTCGCCCCAGGGGATCGTGCCAGGACCAACAGCAGTGCCAGGACCAACAATGTTTGAGACGATCCACGACACAAATACCGCCAGCCCGACGATGAACACATAGGGGGCGACTGTTCCCACGATTTCGACGAACCGATTTCCACGACCGTCCTTTGTGCTGCCGCTGTTCCCTGCCAGTGCCCCGGCTATACTCGTTGCCAGCCACGTCAATGTCGCTCCGCTGAAGCTCCAGGTCCAATGTTGCGACCCGAGATACTCCATCCCCTTCAGGCCGAACAACGTGATGCCGAACACGCCAGCCCAGAGAACCGCGTAGATCAGACTCCAGGCACACACTCGAGACCACCACTCTCGGCCGGTCCCGTTGAGCGCCGTTCCAAGCAGTCCCACCTCAATGAACGAGCCGGCGATGAATACCAGCAACATCAGCGGCGGTCCCAGCGTTACGATCGCTGCCGGTGCGGACTCAATTCCCGGTGCGGAATCGACTAGCGCATGCAGCCCGTCACCCATCACGGGCCAGAGGATCTTGGCCAGCACGAGGAACAGGAGCAGGCCTTCGACAGCGCCGGCGGCAAACGCAGCAACGAACTTCAAAGATCGATCCCACCTGCCGACGGCGCGGTTCGGAATCGGACCAGATTGCGGGACGGCGTCCCGGCGGACGAAAGCCAGCAGGCTGATCGAGCCGTGCAGCAGGCATAGCAGCAAGACCGGCTTCCGCGCATAGGACCAGGGGATGTTCTTGTTCACCGCTGTTTTCCATGCATCTGGCTGTCCCAATTGAAGCCATGGGATGACCGTTCCCACCCGCAAGCGAAGTCCGTCGGGACTTGCGCCATTCACTGGATTCGCCGGCGCCAGAGACATCGTCGGCGACGTGAGCAGCCAGGTCACGGTCACGGCCGCAATCAATAACGGCAATAACACCCGGAAATGCAGCTTCATTTCCGAGTTAATGCGCTGCAGATTCCCACCGCTCGGCTGCGCCTCATCCAGCCGGTTCATCTCTCTGGCGACGACGAAAATTGCCAGCACCATCGACAGGAAGCTCATGACGGCGACCAGTGTGGCGGCCAGCGGATTGACCGGGGCCGCGTCACAGAAGCCGAGTACCACGTATCGTGTCGCAACAATCAACAGGATAGCGATTGCCAAAAGGTTCAATTGATTGAGCAGCAGGTTGCGAAGGTAGATCGCGACCAACGTCCAGGAATCGGCAGAGAAAAAACCCAGCTTGGGCGTCAAATAGTTGCTGTAGGCCCGCAGGTGGTGAACCGGCTCGGGTTCGCAGTCGAACGTGTATCCGGGGGGAAGCCCATCCCGATGGGCCTGCGCCTGTATCTTGCGGGAGGTGGGCAACTGCCGTTCGACGTTTTCCACGCTGCGACGGACCTGGGGCATCGGGACAACGCCGAGTTGCTCCTGGACCTGGCCTTCTCGCGCAATCCAAGCCATCAGCCAACTGCCGATGAAACCCCCGCCCGAAACGGTCGACAGATAGTCGACATGTTTCACTAGCCCGTTCTTGGCCAAGCGTTGCAGCACCCCCAAGTTGAACGTGGCACTGCGAATTCCGCCCCCCGAAAATGCCAGGCCGAACAGATTCTCGCGCAGGGCCTCGACTTGGACGGCACGCAGTTCCGGCGCGTCACCTGGTGCGGCGGCGGCCGCGACTGGTTCTCGTTTCTCTGCCTGCACGACGGCGCGGCGATCGCGAATCTGCTGCAACTCGGCCGCGAGAACTGTGGCGAAAGACTCTGACATGGACCGCACCTGTCGCTTTCGTTGATGACATTGTTGATGACGCTGGTCTGAAAGACAGTTTGGACCAAGAAGTGGCTGTCCCCGTGCCGTGTTGAAAAAAGGCCACGATTGAGATGGCTTCAAGGTGCTCCTCTTCATCGTATTCATCGTACTCGGTGCATTTTACCGAAAGCAACACGAAAATCCCTGCAAATCCAATCTTTGCAGGAATATGCCGTTGCAATCATTCGGCTCGCGTTATGAACAGCACGCCTCAACGGAGCCGTCCGAAACCGCATGGCTCAATGTTGACAAATGTTGCGTCAACGTGAGAAATCCTCGCACACGTCTCCTCCGAGACGGCTCGGGTCGTTAGCAAAGCACTTGTTGCACCCGGGAATCTTGATTGCGCACGATTGCTCTTTCTGCGACGCGCGGTTTTAATAGCGTTTCAAGCGACCTGATAAGTGGATTGCATGCGACGCGCGTGGTATCGCCGCTGCGATTGGTACTGTAGGATTTCGACGTTGGGCATGGCAGACGTTGCTCCAGCCGGTCATTCAGGCCGGTGCCGTCGGCTGGCAACGTCCCGAGGGCTAAATCGTGCCGAAAAAGGTCATCGTTGCAGTTCACGGAATCGGCGATCAGGTTCGCTGTGCGACTATTCAGATGGTTGCGTCCCAACTGTGCCGTTTTGTGAAACTGCTCGCCAGCATGCCGCTGGGGAGGTTTTATTCAGAATTGGTGCCGGTCGCGAAGAAAGGGGCATTCTTTTTGAAAAGCCCTCCCGATCCGCCGTTACCCGCGGAGATCGGCTTTGCCGAGGTGTATTGGGCCGACGTTCCGCGGGGGCTGGCGAAAGACCGCTACAGCCTCGAAGACGCCAAAGATTGGGCGCAAACAATCGTCGAACGGGTCCGCGCGATGGACCAGGAGAACAAGGGGGGAGCGAAGAACAAGCCCTGGCAATACGACCTGGTCGCGATGGTAATCGGCGAAATCGCCGAGTCGATCCGGATCCTGGAGCGATTGTTTTTTCTCGCCGAAAAGGCCAACCTATTCCGCTTCGACCTGGGACGCATCCTGGTCGACTATCTGGGGGATGTCCAGATTGTCACCGAATTCAAGGATGACAAGGATTACATACTCGAAAAGTTTGATGAAGTCATGACGGGGATCGACGTGAGCGCTGACGATACGGAGATCTATCTGATCGCGCACAGTGAGGGCACAGTCGTCACTCTTCTGGGTCTGCTCAAGGGGCTCCAACCCGAAGCCAAGCCCTGGGCCAAGCACGTGCGGGGACTGATGACGATCGGCTCACCGCTCAACAAGCATGTGCTGGTCTGGCCGACGTTGTTTGAAGAGTTCAGCGGCAAGGACATTCCCGCACCGAGATTTCCGATCAAATGGCGCAATTACTATGACTACGGAGACCCGGTCGGTTTTCAACTCGACATAACGCGGGAGTGGCTCAGGACAAACGGCTGGATCGATCGAAAAGATGGGCGGATCGATCAATTTGAATTCGATGCCAGCGAACACGACATTGGCTTTACTCGGTATATCATGCCGGGCAAAGCGCACAACGACTATTGGCAGGACGAAGAAGTGTTCGGTCATTTCTTTGAAGATGTCGTCGGTCTGACATCGGGGCGCCGGCCGGCAGCCGATCCACCCGGCAGTGCCGGTGGGAAGAGCCTTTCCAGCGACGGCAAGAGTGTGAATCCGACACGCAAATTCGCCCGGCCGCGGAGCCGGTGGCTGGCGAGCGTGATCAGTCCACTGGTTTCGTTTGTCTTAGCCGCGGCATTGTTGGTACTGGCGGTCTTCGTGTTCGCAAAAGCCTTCTCCAACGGCATCGGCATTGACGAAACTGTATTGGATTTGGGCTGGAATGTAGCCGGCACCTCATTGCTTCTTGCGGGGGTTACGGCGGCAGTCCGGATCCCGCGGTTGACGCGGGACTGGGGCTGGCGAGCGTCGGGAGTCTTGTTCTTGTTGGCGGCCGGCGCGTCGTTCCCATTCATCATCACCGAGGATTTGCAGGAACTTCTGGGGTCCGCTTCACCTTTCGGTCAATTGATCTCAAACCAGTCCTTGCCGAATTCATCTCGGGTAATTCCCGGAACGACGCTGGAGATTCTCGCGCTGGCGGCCATCGCCACGGCGGGACTTTGCGTTTTCAGTTGGTTGCGGCCGGGTTCGGGGGCAAAGCCGCTGGTCTTCGTTGGAGGGGCGCTGGTGTTTGGGATCGCGATTTTGATGATGCGCCCGTCGTCCTCAATTGGCGCGTACCCGAAGTTCAAAGCAGTTCTTCACGCCCAGGGCTTGAGGGGCTCGAAGCTCGAAAAGATGGCCTGCGCCGTCACCAATGACCCCGCAAAACGCGACTCAATCTCGCCCGGATCATACAACGTCCCCAAATTGGCCCAAGACGGAGGCCAGATGGACCGGACGAAATTGGTGGGTGAGGTCAACGATGTCGGCAAAGCAGGTCCGAGCGACGCGTTACCGACATCGGGTCAGACGGCCGGTCCACCGGAACGCGCACGGTCGTCGAGCGGCAACGTGCCGGTGGCGGCAGATGCCGAGCTCTCCGAACGAGGATCGCAGTCCAATGAAGACTCGCCCAACACGGCCGCGACCGGCGAAGTCGATTACGAAAAAGTGAGCATCTGGCCGGTTTTGCTGGCCGGAGCGGCATTCGTCTATCTCTGGTGGCTCGCCGCGCTGGTCTTCGACCTGGCGGTCGTTTGGAAGATCTTCATTCGAAATTCGGCCATCCTCGATCGACTATACGACGTATGCAATGAGAATTGGGACGGAACGAAGGGGATTATGACAGCAGAGCTCCCCAACATCGGTAGGGACGGCGGGGGCGGCCCCGCCGGTTGACGGCAACATGGTCGTCCAGAGCGGTGGCTCCCCACGATCAAGAGATGCCCTCAACCGCCAAGTCTTGCTGTATAACTCATTGTGGCAGAATGTCTTGCGCAGATTCTTGTCGTCAGAGGCAACGTCCTCCACCTCATGATGCCTGCCCAGCTTTCGCAATCGGAATCTCCGCGCTAACCGGTATGAGCGGAATTTCGCACCCTGGTAAACCGGGATTCTTCAGCACTGGTGAAACAACCGGCGTATCCGGAATAATCGGCAACCGATAATTCGTTTTGGACGGGCCGGCCGACTCAGTTCCGCTGCGAATTGGTGCCGCGAGACGAAGTCTGCTGATGGCCCAACTCACCGCAATCCACAGCAGCAGGGAGGCTGTTATGCGACAGTTGGCCGGCATGGCACTTACGGGTGCATTTTTCCTGGTCGCCTCGGCGATCGGCCTGGGGATTGGGGCAACCTATTTCAGCGCGCGGCTTCCAGCCCAGCCGTCAAACGCCCCTCGCGTCCTCCATGCCCAGGCGGTCGACGGCGATTCCTTCGATCTTCCGGTGGAGGAGGAATTGCCACCCGCCCGCGAGCGTGGTGTGACCAGGGTCGCTCAAGGCAGCCCTAGGTTGCTGCTGCCCCAGGTTGCGGCAGCCACAGTGGGGGCCGACGCTTCCGTAACAATCACAGTCGTTGTCAAAAACGTCAATGGCGTGGTGGTCTCGCAAAACAGCGACGGCAGCTACACCGTGCCTGACAGTGGTGCCAGCGTTGAGTGCGAAGTCACCGTCACAAACGCGAAAGAGAACGACGTCGTAACGCTCGATATCCGTCCAATGGATGGACTCTCCTTACCTGCGCCACAAGGGTTGCCGACACGGACTCCTGAGTCACGCACAATTACGAAGTCCGATGGGACAAGCGTGACCGCGAAATCGTCGTTCACATTCACAAAATTCAAGCGAACCGGAGAGTACACGCTGACTGGGACGTTGACGCGTGGGAATTTGCCGCCGATCGCAAGCGCGATGAACAAGTTCAAGCTTGCCCCCACTGCCACTCAAGGTCAAAAGATCAAAATCACGCAGGTTGTACAGAAACTGGGAACCGCAAACTACAGTAGCGCGCGGAATGAACTCCTCAATCGCGAGACGTGGTTGCTCGACCAATCCGGTGCGCCGGCCGCACTCACGCTGAAGGCCGACTTCGAAGTTGCCATCGAGCACTTGTACCTGATCGGCGCCGCAAAGGCCGTCAATGATGCAGACAAGCAACAGTCTGATCCGATCTCAATGCAGCCCGGCAGCAAGAGCCTGGAATTCTTCGTCAAGCCGCCACTTGAGAGTGGAAGACGGTTATTGTCCATTTACGACATGTGGGAGCAACGACCCAGCGACGAGCGCTGGACGGTGCATGTACCGACCGCCAAGCGGCAGGATCTTGCCCAGCCTGTCATCAAGGGGACCGCCAACGGCAAATACTCCGAATTCGCGTCTGTCTCGGGCGCGGTCAATGTGTATGGATCTTACCTTCGGCTCAAGGGGGTGAATCACCCCGGGAACGGTACGCTGAAAATCGTGGTCTACGTGCAGGCCAATGCGACCGATACGACACAGTTTGAGTTCCTAAAGCTGATTGAAAACGATCAGGTCGAAATGACCGACAATGGCGCCTGGACGGTTACGTCGACCCTGCCGGAGTTCGCGGACGGTGTCAAAGCAAAACTATTCGTGTTGGCCTATGATAGGGATAAAGACGTTCATTCGGTCTCTGACCCCCTTGAGCTGAACTGCAAGTCCAACCAAAAGTCTGACCTTGGTGTGCCGATTCTGGCCTCGATCACGCCAATTTCAGCAAATTCCGCTGCGACGAAGAGCGCAGAGGCGAAAGCCTACATGATTAACGACGGCGACTTTGCGGTCGGCGGCGACAAAGATCAAGTCTTACCCGAGAGCTCGCAATTGTTGCTTTACGACGTGACAGAAGGCAAAAACGTATTGATTGGACGCACCGCGGCCAGCGAGAAACCTTTGAAAGTCGTTGTGAAAGGAATGGTGCCCGGACGGTTGACGATTCAGGCGGCGTTCGCCAGGGGCGACCTGGAAGGCGATCGCTCAGAGCCGGTCGACGTGATCATCAATCCGCAGGGACCTCGGGTCACCGCCATCGCACCTCCCAATTTCGGAACGGCACCCGGGATCACGAAGTTGCGCATCGAGTTTGACCCGAAGAATCAACTTGAGCCGAACTCGGCTGGTCATGCTGGCAACTACGTACTCTACGGCAGCAACGGTACGGGACTGTTCGACCGCGGAAGCGAGACTGTCGTGAAGAGCGCCACACCCGCGTTTGACCCGCAAACCAATTCAGTCCTATTGAGCTTTCCAGCGAACACAATTGGGCCGGACGTTTACAAATTGGTCGTTACTGGACGCCCCCCTTCGGCGAGTGCCCAGGACAAGGACAAATCGGGAATCCGCGATATGTTCGGCAACTATCTGGAAGGGATCGTCGGAAAACGCGGAACCGACTTCAGCCAGGTTCTGACGAAGCCTGCCGGTCCAAACGACAAGGAATCGGGATATTTCGTGATTCCCGAACGGGAGAAGTCCCCGTTCGTCGTCTATCCGGAATACACGAATCCGCGCACGACTCCCGAAGGGTTCAATCCCTCCGACCGTGTGGAAACGCGCGTCTCCCGGTTGTACTACAACCGCGATGCGCCGCGCGTCGCACAGATCATCAATCGCGACCTCAGATCCTACAACCGCGCAGGCGTCGAAATGCAGAAGCAGTTGGCCGACAAGGCGCGCCGGGAAGCGGACGCGGCCACCGACGAACGCCGGCAGTTCGAACGCAAGGCCGTTCAGGCCGCGCAGGAGGCGCGCCAGGCCGAACATCAGTTGAAGGAGGAACAGGCGGCTCTGGCGGCCGCCCGGCAGAAGGACGCTGAGGCAGCCGCCGAGGTGGCCGATACTCAGGCGCAGCTCAAACAGGCACGGGCAACGAAAGCCAATCCCGACGCACCGGCCGACGACCCAACAAATCCCTCTCAGATCCAGGCGAAGACGACACAATTGAGTTCGGAACTGGATGCCGCGCAGAGAATTCGACTGGCGACGACGGCCGAGGTCAAGGCGGCTACCGATCGCGTCACCGCAGCGCAGACCACACTGCAAGCCAAGCGCGCGGACGAAGTGAAGGCCAACGAAGAGTCGCTGCAGAAGACGGCCAAGGAGGAACGCGCCAAAGAGGACCAGTTCCGCCGCGAAGTGGCCGCCGCCCACGAAGACCCCGACAATTTCGCCCCAGGGAAGCCCGACTCCAGCGATCCCGTCCAGCAGGTCTCGGTGTCGGTCGTCGGCGAAGGGATGTTGCAACTCCGCGGTCCGCTCAAAGGGATTCAGATTGTCAGATTGATGATCAACGAGCTCGACCAACCGATCGGCCAGATCCGCGTCGCGGTCCATACGATGCAAGTCAACGGCGAACACGGCGATCGGATGGAGACGGCCGTCGCGCGGATTCAGAAGTACGTCGATCACTCCCGATTCCTGACGATGCAGTCGGCCGAGATGCTCAGGCAGGCCGTCGTCGAGGTGGCCAGCCGCCGTGCCGAGGAATGCGGTATCACAGGTTCTGGAAGTCACCAGGACGAACGGGACCAGAAGTACGTCGAGGCCTTCTTCGGACACGACTTCATCGCTGAATTGAAAGCGATCGATAGCGAGTTCCTGCGCAGCGGCAACAAACTCTTGTCGCTGCATTCTATGGATACGACGAGCCTGTCGTCGGCCTTGTTCCTGATGGCACTGGCCAAGAACAGCACGCGGCAGGAGATCCTCGCCGAGTTCCAGCGACTGGTCCAGTGCGACCTGCCGCAGCAGGAATGCGACTACTTCCAGGCGAGCGGAGGGAAGAAGGCGTACGGTTGCGGCAAGTTCAAGTTGTTCTCGACCAACGCCCGCTTCTCGTCGCTGATGGGCCAGTTCAAAAACCGCGTTTCCAACGACGACACACTGACCCCCGTACAACGGGAGTTCATCCGGCTGGCGCAGATCTTCAAGAGTCGACTGGTCACAGAAATGGAGCTCAAGCAGCGTGTGATGGAGCGGGCGCTGATCGAGCAACGGTTCCAGCGCGGGGCGAAGGAAGAAGCAGAGGATGCCAACCGCCTGGAAAACGAGGCCAAAGTCAAGCTCCAGCAAGTCCGCGACCAATCGCGAAAATCCCAAAGCGAATTCCTCAAGGCGTTTCAGCCAATCCAAGCCGAAATTGCAAAGCTTAACAAGAGCCTGAATGACGCAAACTCAAGCAAGGCGGTGGTGGAATCATATATTAAAGGGATAAACAACAAGTCAAATATCAAGTCAACCCGTACGGATTTGTCAGGGTTCGCTGCGTTCGTAGTGTATAATGTTGACTATTCTGGTGAGTGTCGACTGGGGTCTGGAGATAACGAGATAACGGTAGTATTCGATGAAGAACATAAAGCGAGTATTGAAGATGAAGGGGACAAGGAAAAGTGGAGTGGTGCGATTCGAACGTTGGAAGCAATTGGTCAGCAACTTAGGCAGTTCAATTTCGTCGATCATCGGAAATCTGATTTTAGGAAGTCTGAGGAGTTTTTGGATAATCTGCAAAGAGATCTTAAGACTGATCCGTCAGCAAAAATGCCGTTTAGCTATAATTCCGCTGCGCAGGTGATTTCTAGATATTCTGGTCTCTTGGATCATGTACTTGTTGGACTAGGGGAATATAGAACACTTGCAAATGCAGTGGTGTTAGCACTTAAGAATCCCGACGACAACTTCACAAACGTCTCGCAGAGCTGGGATGCATTGAGGCAGGCGATTTTGGACGACACTCAAGGGAATTTGGGAGCAAGAGCGAAAGTTCTGCTCGCTCGTGCCCAACAGAGTCTGGACGAGTTGGAGACGAGCCTGGCAGAACAGCGTGTGGCAAAGCAACAAGCGTCCGAATCGCGCCGTCCGCTCGATCACAAGAAATTCCTGGACATGCTCATCGACGAAAAGGAAGAGAAGTACATCGAGCTACTGGAGGGGACTCGGGCCCACACGGCCAACATCGACAACTACATCAAGCGGCTGACGACGGCGCTCGATGACGATCTGAATACGCAGTTCTATCATCCGGCGTTTCGCGAGGTGCGTGAGGCCGGCCGCACGTACGACGTCAACCTGTCGCAGATTGAAACCACGAGCATCCTGACCAACAACCGGGCCTTCGCCAAAGTCTCGCCGCAGGCGACGATGGAATTCGACCTTCCCAAACGGGACATCCTGATCAACGAAGCCTTCAAATCGACGAAAGCCCTGTACGACGACTATGGGGCGCTGCTTCAGGATCCCACGTTCCTATCGCTGTCGAAACTCAATAGCGGCCAGCCCACCAGTTCGCCGGTCGGCGGCGCGGGGGGCAGCTCCCCCGTCCGCGATGTGCTCCCGGGCCTCCCCAGCCAGACCAATGAAAAGGTGCTCGGACAACCTGGTCCCGGCAACAAGCAGTTCGGCTCGGCCCTCGAGGCGCTGATCCCCGATCCGGCAATTTACAAGTTCGAGACCGGTACGGGGTACGAAATTCGGCCGGTAGTCCAGCCCGACGGCCAGGCGGTTGTATTTCACTTTAACTATATGTACACGACCAACATCCGCGAGCCGGTACGAGCCGACGAAAAGCATTTGGGACGTGTCAAGCGGCACTTCATTGACACCGACGTGCAGCTCAGCAACTTCGAACTCCGCGAGGTCAGCCGCTATCAGGTGGCGCTCAAAGCCTCCCGCACGGCGCGTGGGGTGCCGTTGCTCGAGGACGTGCCAGGCCTGGGAATCCTGTTCCGACCGCTGCCACAGGCCGAATCGTCGTTGCAGCAGAATCTGATCCTCTCGCAGGCGACGATCTTCCCCACATTGTTCGACCTGATGGGGCTGCGGTGGGCGCCGGCCATCGCTGATCTCGATCCCTTGCACCTCTGGAACGACGACTTCATTGTCCGCAGCCGGAAACGGGATCTGAGCAACCGTGTCTACGACATTTCGTCAGGCAAGGTCGACGAATTCATGCGAACGCCCCTGGGCGAGCGCCGGACCGATCTGTATCGCTCGCAGGAGACGATTCCGGGAGTGCATCCCAATGGATATCGCGGCCGCGGTGTTAACCTGCGCGACAGCCGCATGCAGGAGGGGTACAATCCAGGGGAGGCCTATCCCGACACGCAGTTCGTTCCGGAAAACGACAGCGAAGGAGCGGCGCCGGCGAACGGGCCGCGCGGTCCGAGGTTAGCCCCGGACGGGATCGACGAGATCGGCGAACCGCTGTCGCAGCGCCGCCGGAGAACTCGCCGCGCGCCGGTGATCCAGACGAAGGCCGAGGATCCGGTGCGACCGGCTGCCACCGGCGCGGCGGCACCGCGGCAATTGAGGCCGGAAGCGGTGCAGGGATCGCGCCCCGTTGGTGAACCCGCCGGGACCGCGAGGATGCGAGACAGAGTCGCGCCGGCCGAGGTCAATCTTCCGGAGCAGAAGCCCCAACCGAAGGGACTCAAGATCTTCTCCCCTTTCCGCAAGAAGAAAGGAAGCTGAACCGCCATGTTTGGATTTCCGAACGATTCGCTCCCTCTCAAGCGAGCGGTTACGATCGCAGGACTGCTGCTGGTACTGACGGCCGCGGCGCTCGGGGGTCACCATCGGATGAAAGCGCGTCGCCATTGCGGCATCCCCGGCGAGTATGCCTACGGTGTCGTCGCCGCCAAACCGCCGGCGCGAGCGGTGAGCAGCACGGCGACTCTCCTACGTGGCGATTCGCCGGCAACCACGCCGAACTCGGCGGCAACCCTGCCGGGTGCCACAGCGACTGCCGTCAAGTCGTACCAATTGGAAAGTTCCAGCCTGCAGGTCGACCACTGCGCGATCTCGCGACTGGCGGTGCTGCTCGATCGCAATGGTCGTTGTCGCATCAGCATGCAGGTCGACCAGAACACAAAGGAAACCGCCGCGCGGGCAGCCAACCCCCGTCCCAATGATGCCAGCCAGCAGATCTCGAATGTGCAGACAAACCATCAGAAACGCAATGAATTCCACGTTGTCGTGCGCGGTTACGGAAACTCTCCCTTGAAAGAAGATCCCGCTAGCGTGCCGCTGGGAAAGCCACTCGTGTTCCGCGTCGAAGTTTGTCCGTTCTGGGTGCAGAATGGAGAGTCGCGGGATGTCGTCGTGGAGGTTCCGTCGGACAATGTCCGCGAGTACTTCGACCTGGTCGACCGGTTGGAAGTTGATTTCTGGTATCGCTAACAGAAGGAATTCGATCATGGTTTGGTACGGCATGTTTGTTGGAGTCGTCTGCGCGATTCTTCTGAATTTCCCTACGGGCGTCCTGGCGACTGAGCGGAAGACCGTTCCGGTCCCGCCGGGCCTGGAGATCGAGATTCTCGATCCCGGGGTCGACCCGATCGGCAACCCGGCTGTGCTGCCGCAGGCGTCCCGGGGGGGCGAGCGCGGGGTGGCGATCCCCCCGACGGTACTGGTGCACCGGTACTATTACACCGGGGACCGTAACTTCCAGGGGCCGCTACTGCCGGGAGGCCCGTCGGTCGTCGTCTTCAATCACCCAAAGACAGGCGAACGGCTGTATCTTGACGTGCAGATGCTCCCCGGCGCCCCACGCGTGTTTTATACCAGCCGTTCCATCGAGTACGACTACGGAGAACAGCGAATCGTCATCGGCTTCAACTTGTGCGGCAAGCCGACAGTGACGTTTCACAATTGTGCGAGCGCATCCCATAAACGGGCTGCGGCTGCCAGGCAGCGTGCCATCGATGGGACCAAGAAACCCACGAGCGCGGCGAGCCGCGACGCGAGCGTGAAGCGGGCGCAGAAAAAGTCGGCCAAAGATGATTTGACGATTCCGACCAACCGATAGTCGGGCGGCGCCGTGCGAACGACTGCTTGGGGCCACCATCGGTGCGACAGGTTGGGCTTAGCTCGTCGGCGGCAGGCTGCCGAAGCGGGCGGTCCCACGGCGGCGCACGTCGCGGACGTCGTTCGCCCGCCCCAGGAGCGACGGAGCGTACCCCTTGATGGCAATCTTCCGTTTACGCGTCTGTTCGTCGCGGCCGGCATTGGCATCGAGGTTTATGGTCTGCGTGGGGAGCGTCAGCGTAACCCACGTCGCGTCGTCCAGTTGGAGCAGAAGTTGCATCCGGACCTGTGTTGTCATGGGAGTTGAAACGCGGCAGTAGACCTCGTACCGGCCGTCGTTGCACAGCATGACCTCCATGTTCTCGTAGAGCACAGCCCCCTCCTGGTCATAGCGCTGTGCGTCGCGGCCGAACACCGGCAGCGGGAAATGAGCCGCGGAAGCTATGAAGAACTGCCGCGCCTCTTTGGAACACTTGCATTTCAGCGCCTGCTGGGTCTGATCGTCATCCAAATCGCGCGGGTCAGAAGCGTCGTTGGCGGCACTTTCTTCGCTCGCGGATTGCGACTCTGAGCGACTTGCTGCGGGTGCATCCGTCTGGGGGGGAGCGGGGGCAGCTTCCACGACGGGCTTGTCGGGGTTTGAAGCGGCCGGAGCTCCCGACGCCCGTGTAGCGGCTCCATTTGGCTTCTCAGTTCGTTGGAACAACCCCTTGAACGTGCCCGAGAATTCGCCATCGAAGCGACCTACAAATTTCCCCACAGCCGTCGCCCTGTACTTTCCCGTGAGCTTTCCGCGCAGTCCGGGACTTGGGCCGGCATCGGACGGTCCAGGGATCCCAGTAACCTCGTCATTACAAACACCGTCAAGTTCCCCGTCGAAGGTGCCATTCAGCGTTCCGTCAAGTTCGCCAAGGAAAATGCCCTGCACCGTTTTTTCAAACCTTCCATTGACGTAGCTGATTTGCGTCCTGTCAAACTGTGCCGATGCGCCACCAGCGCCAGACTGAGTTTCCGAAACGCGGTTTGCGATTTTCGGGTCAGCCGCATTGGCCACGAGACTTTCCGCGACGATTCGGAGTTCCGCAGCCTTTCGCGCGGCTGTGCTGGTTTGGGCAACTCGCTTCGCCGCCTTTTCCATTTCGCCGGCGGCAGATTTTGCGCTGCCAGTGGTCTCAGCCGCCCTCTTTGCCGCTTCACGCATATTCTTAGTCGCCGCGTTGAACTCGCTCTGAGCGTTGATATGTGCCGCAACCGCTGCGTCTCGCTTTTCTTTCCGATCGGCAATCGTCCGTTCCAACTCTTCGTGGGCGAGTTTAGCGGCCTCGGCGCCGGCCTTGGCCGCAGCGGAGGCATCGAATGCGCGCTTCTCGGCCTTCGCCTGTTCCTCGGCCGCAACCCACGCATCGGCCCTCTTTTCGGCGGCCAGCTTATCAGCTTTGAGCTTTTCAGACATGGCTGTGGCCGCGTCAGCCGCTTTCTTGACGGCCTTCGTTTCGGCTCCGATCTTGCGATCCACAGCTCGATTGGCGTCATCCACAGCCGCGGCAGCGGTGGCATCCGCATCGGCTTTGGCTTTCTTCAGCGTCTCGCTATTGGGATCGCCTTGTAGCTTCTTGCCGGCAGCTTCAGCCAGCATGAATGCCCGTGCTGCGGCCACGGCAGTTTCGTTGACGACCTTTTCCGCATTCTTCAGTTCGTCCTCTGCGTTCCAAGCATCTTTCGCGGCGGCGGATGCATTTTTGTCGGCGGCAGCCTTGGGGCCAGCGGCGTTCGTGGCGGACTCCGCGGTTTCGGCTGCCTTCCTGTCGGCGATTCTCTTGTCATCGGCCGCCTGCCTAGCTTCTACCTCAGCGGCGTTCGCTACAGCGTCTGCATCTGCCGCAGCCTTTTTTAGAGCCTGATGATTCTCGGCTCGGACAAGCGACTTTTCGGCTTCTTGAGCCTCATCGGCTGCACGCTTCTGGACCGCTTCGGCAGCGGCTGCTCGCTTCTCAGCCTGCACTAGCTCTTCCGCTGCGATCCAGGCCTTGACCGCAGTCTCGGTAGCCAATTGTTCGGAGTTGAGCCAGTCAGCCAATGCTGTTTCGGCGGCCCTGGCGCCGTCAATTGCGAGGTTGAGCGCGTCATTCAGTCTTGCCGGGGCGATTCTATGCGCCTCGATGAGCTGATTCGCGAAGCTATTGGCGGCCAGGACGCCGGCTTGAGGTATGCAAATGGGACCGTTCGCCGTCATTTGCGGAAGGCACGCTGGGGTATTACAAACGGTGTTGAATTGAACCGAGCTACCCGACACTGTGGGTGCGGCGCTGGGGGTCGCGGAAATCGCCGCATCGTTCTTACAGTCTCCCGCAGCCGCCGCAAACTGCCCCTGGTAACGAACCACCTGCGGACGCTGGATGTCGACCGTCACGCTATTGATCTGTTTCCAGGCGCCGGCGCAGCGAACCTTTCCCGAGAGGCGATACCGGCCGGGAGGAACGTTGGGCCGGTACTCAACAACTCGGTCACCAAACATCTCGGGATTGATTTCTCCATCGTTCAGATCGCAGCCGAGGGGAAATTCGTCGTGACTGGCGTCCTGCAAAGTCATCCGGACACTGCCGGGGCCGGAATCGCAATCAGCAACTCCTGAAAGCCTTACGCGCAGGCGGTCCGTCCCGAGTCGCAACGGCGTCCGACAAGCCGTGCCAAGTTCCTGGTCGTTGATGCCCGTGATTGTCGGTTCAAAGCACGCCGGTATGGCGAGGCCAAACTCGATGATGTCCGGTGTGACGCCAATCGTGTCGGCGCTTGTTGACGTGTTTTGTACCGGAGATGAGCGCGGCAGAATGGCGGGACCGACCGTCGTCTGTGTATTAGAATGGGCGATTGCCTTCGGCCCGGAACGGGGCTTCTTGATTTCACCGGCAAAGGTGGTTAAAAGCGACAAACTCAGCATGCAGGCGATCGACGCCGCCATACCATTCAATCGACGAGCGCTCATTTCTAGTCTCCCCAAGCAGTTGCCCTGAGGAAATCTCGGGGCTGAAATTGGAATTCTCTCCGTTCAGCTTAGGCTGGTTCCCCGAGCGTACGCCACAAGAATCCAAAGGAGGTCGTGTTTTTCCGGGCGGAACTGCACGATTTGCCGGATATTCCGTGACGCTGGCGACAATCTGCCCGCTCGGCTCCGCACGATCAATTGACGACATCCTGGTGCCGTTCAAACTCCAGTTCGATGACAAGGAGATCCACGGATTCCCCGCCGTCTCATCGTCTTTCGCAACGCTGTTGGGAGTCAGCCAGGCGGACTGGTTCCCTGGCAAAGCCGTACCGACGACGCCGCCGGCATGATGACAGCGAGATTCAACTCACACCCCAGCGCACTTTGCCGATCAACCCTTGAACCGGAAAGTTGCGGAAGCTTGGATCGAGATTCCTCCGCATCCATCCGCGGTGGCCCTAATCGGCAAAATTGCTAAATCCGCCCCAACCGGAATGCCGATACTAGCGTTGATGCCGTTCGAGCTGTTTTCAACGGACGGCGCAAGGGGGATCAAGGATGTCCAGGCTGGGGGGATGGTGCGTGGTGGCAGTCGCCCTGATTGGGTGCCACCATCCGGAGATTACGGCGGTCTCGCTGTCGCCGCAGAATGCCTGCGAGGAGCCGGGGATTCCGTTCTATCTTCCCAAGCCGCTCCTGATCATCTCGAAGAACTTCCGCTATATCGAAGAAGCCAAGGTCGGGCTGACCGACGGGGCGCCGATTCCCAACGGCTTCGACGACCAGTCCAAGTATGGCGATGTCAACGCCCGGCTGGCGTATACCGACAACGCGACCTCGTTTCCGGCACCCAACACGGCGGGAACTTCCGGCGGCACAGGGACCGCGTCCGGGCAACATCTGTACTCGGAAAATGGCGCTCCAATCACGCCGCGGACGGCCCCCTCAGACGGATTGGCGCCGGAAACGTTCTACACGTATCAGATCGTCTTCGTTCCCGACCTGACTCAGAAATACGGACTGCGTGTCAAGGGGGGAGCGGGGGAACTGCGGGCGGCCATGAACCTGGTCAACGGCTGGCAATTCACCGGGATGGGGCCGTATTACATGAAGGACAGTTCGACCGCCCAGAATCTGGTGGGAACGGGTCTGCTTGCCAGCCTCACGGGGCGGGGGGTGTCGGACGTGGTGAAGAGCGTGGCCGATCTCGCCGGCAAGGCGGGGGGCCTGCAATCGGGCGAACGGGCGTTCGACGCCTCGGATAAGAGCGTCGTCAAGCTGTCGGAGTCGTTGCAGCAACTGGGTGCGAACGTCCAACCGATGGTCATCCCCAACTTCGCCGAAATCCACGTGTATGAGGCGCGGCTGACGCTCGACCAGCAAATGGAATGGGTCGAATTAGCCAACCTGTGCTTTACGCGCGAGGCGCTAGGACATAAGACCGTCGAAACGACGAAGGTCCCGCTCCCGCAGTCGCCGGCGGACATGGGGGGGGCGAGTACTGGCGGGCTGCAATCGGGGGAACGCGGCGTTTCAGAAGCCAGCGCACAATTCGCCCGGCAGGCGGTGGCGCATGTGCTGGGGATCTCGCCCGACAGCCCGGCACTGCTTGAGGGCCGACAAGGGGAGTTGCAATCGGGGGAACGGAGCGGCGGTTCGGGTGGCGCCGGCACCGGCGGCAACAGCAACGTCTGCACCGAAACCAAGGAATGCAATCTGATCAAGTTCGGCGACCACAACCGCAGCGAGCGGCGCCGTCCGCGCGTGACCAGCCAGCGGGTGGTCGTCCCGCCGGTCTTCGGGGCGACGATGCCGGCCTCGATCGCGATCCCCAATCCGACGGGGAACGAAGGGGGGGCGACGAAAGCGCTCGAGCGAGACAGCCGGCCGAACTCGACTGGTCCGGGCACGGCTCTACCGCCGACGGAGAATCCGGTGATGACTGTGCCGAAAACGGCGGCCCCGCCGGGCCAGCCCTGATTCTGTTCGCAAATTCGCGCGCCGCCGACGAAGATCGGCTTGCGTCAGCGCTTTTTGCGAGCTACGCCTTTAGTGCGTGGATGAACCGAATTCTTCGGGTTCGCACGGATCAGGCGGACGGCATGCTACATGCGGAACCAGACGCTCACATTCGGTTTGCACTCGGCCACCGGGGTCGCCGCTGCCCCCACTGCGCAGAACGGGGGCGTCTGGGGCAATGACACGCGGACGCAGATCGAATATACGACCCGCGCCCCGTGGCGTTCGATCTGCAGTTTGCAGATGCGGTTTCCCAACTTTTCGCGAGTGAAGTGGGGGGCGGGGGCGATCGTCGGGCGCCGCGTGATCATGACAGCCGGACATTGCGTGTTCGATCCTCAGTTGGGTTGGGCGCAATCGGTCGTGGTGACTCCCGGTCAGAATCGGGCCAGCGGTGGTCCGTACGGCAGCTACACCACCAATTTGATTCGATCGGTCGATCCGTGGGTCAACGGCGATGCCAAAGGAACCCTCACACAACAGTTGTCCTCCCCGTACGACTACGGCGCGGTCATCGTCGAGACCCCGATCGGAGATCAGACCGGTCTCATGTCGTTCGGGGCTGTACCCGATCCGGCGCTCGCGGGGCTGATCGTATACACCGCCGGTTATCCGGTCGACGAACCGCTGGGGACGATGTGGGCAACTGCCGGGCAAATTCAAACTGTCTCCCCCACGCGGCTCGACTATCTTCTCGACGTGGCGGAGGGGAACAGTGGGGGGCCGGTATTCGATTTCGATCCGACGACCAACGGCCGGACGATTGTCGCGATTCATACCGCCTGGACGCCGCAGGCGGATTCGGGAGTGCGGATCACGCCGGCCGTGGCAGCCAAGTACCGGGCCTGGATTCAGGAATTTTCATAGACCATCGACGAGGATCTGACATGAATGAGACCGGCAAACCGCCTGAGACCGTGGCCGACGCTGACAGCCGCCCAGCCGAAATGGAACGCGCCCGCAATCTGCTCGCCCGCGACTCACGCGCGAGCATCGACAGCATGGCCTCCGGCGACATGGCCAATCAGGAAGCCTTCGTCGTCGCCGCGCTGCATCTCTTGCATCGCAAAATTGCCGTCGGTCCGCAGTCGCCGATCGACCGCGCCTTTCTCGAAGGGGCTGCCAAACTGTTCTCGTCGCTGGCCGATGCCTGCGAAGAGTTGGCTGCCAGCAAATTCGATCCGAAGCCGGCGCCGCGGGCAAAGGCCAAACGGCCCGCGTAGTGTGGACTTTGATCCACACGCGTCCCAAAAGCCTGGATCAAACCCTCCGCGGTTCCTCATCGGCGAACGGGCGCAGCAGCTTGGATGCTACTGGTACTCGAGGGGCTGGTGTTTTTGTTGCGGTTGATTCCCACGGCCAACCTGACAGCGGTTTCGCACCCTCTGCCGATGAACCTCCGCTGACGTGAATCCAGGGCCGGCCAAGGCGAGAAGCAGTGCGACCAGAGCCGCTCGGCGACTCCCAATAATCAACGACGTTTGCATGCGTCCAGTCTCCCGGGAATCGGTGGCGTCGGCTCAAGCCGCAGGGTGGCGCCGGTCCCTAACGACTGGTCATCGGCTCGATCGTCCCCGACCCATCGCCGGAATCGGGAGGGACCGGCCATCCCCAGGGAGCTGCCACAGCCTGCTCGCTGCAATCGGCACATCGCACACATCAAGGTCGCCCGTGCGTACGTCCACACACCACTTTGCCCGGCGGCTGGAGGAGTATTCCAGGGGCAGTCGTTGCCGGATTCGGCCCGGTGACGATTCAACCCTAGTTGGATGTGCTGTGAATTATTACAATATCGTAATAATTCATCAGGCGTCAGCGAGCGGCATTTCGGTAACACCTGCGAACTGGGATTGGCCGTTGGAATTCCTTTGCGGACTGGGCACGCTGGCTGGCAGGTGAGGAGGCAGAATGCGCAATTTGGTCGAGGGAATTCACCGTTTTCGTACGGAGGTGTTCGAACAGCACAAATTGCTGTTTGAACAACTCTCCGGGGGACAGGCCCCCTCCACGCTGTTCATTACCTGTTCAGATTCGCGGATCGTCCCGAATCTGTTCACCCAGACCGGTCCGGGGGAGCTGTTCACGCTCCGCAACGCGGGGAACATCGTCCCTCCCTATGGGGCCTCGACGGGGGGTGAAGCTGCAACGATTGAATACGCCGTGTCGGTTCTGGGGGTGGAGCACATCATCGTCTGCGGGCATTCGGGATGCGGAGCGATCACGGCGCTCATGGAGCCGGAGGCCGTTTCGGACCTTTTGGCCATTCTTGCGTGGCTGCACCAGGCGGAGACGACGCGCCGTATTGTGCTGGAGAATTATCCCGACTTGCGGGGCGAAGCGCGGCTCAATGTCGCCGTGCAGGAAAACGTCCTGGTGCAGCTTGAGAATCTGGAGACGCATCCATCGGTTCGAGCGAGGCTGGGGCGCGGTCGGCTGACGCTGCACGCCTGGGTGTATAAGATCGAAACCGGACAGGTCTTCGCCCTGTCGGCTGAGGCGCGGCGATTCGTTCCGTTGTCTGACGCGATGGATGCCGGCGCATCGGGCCGGGTCGGGCAGAACGGGATCGTGTCTCACGATCTGGGGCCCACGGAGTCCGTCGCGACCTGACCGGTCCCGGGAGCAAGCATGTCGATCGAGGGAGTCGGAACAACGCGGCGCGACTGGTGGCGTGAGCGACTGACCAGGGATGTTCCGGCGTCGTTCGTCGTGTTCCTGGTGGCGTTGCCGCTGTCGATGGGGATCGCTCTTGCGTCCGGCGCTCCGGTGACGGCGGGGCTGGTCACCGCAATCGTGGGGGGGCTCGTCGCCGGCACGCTGGCCGGAGCGCCGCTGCAAGTCAGCGGACCGGCCGCCGGACTGACGGTGATCGTCTACCAGTGCATTCAGCAATACGGAATTGAAGCGCTGGGAGTTGTGGTGTTGCTCGCCGGGGTGATGCAAGTGGTGGCGGGGTGGGCCCGGTTGGGACAGTGGTTTCGGGCCGTTTCACCCGCCGTGGTGCAGGGGATGCTTGCCGGAATCGGGGTGCTGATCGTTCTCAGCCAGTTCCACGTCATGGTGGACGACAAGCCCAAGTCGAGCGGCGTAACGAACCTGATTTCGATTCCCGAGGCGCTGGCCAAAGCCAACCCGTTCCGCGACGACTATGAGAGCACGTTGCCGCGCTCCACTCAGGCCGACCTGCTCCGCCGCGCGGGGATGCTGCATCTGCGCCAGACTGAGATCGACGAACAGGTGCATCACCTGCTGACGGGGTTGACCCAGACCGAGCCGGCGGCCAGCGCCGCGGCGGTGGAGTCGGGGAGCGGACCGCCGGAAGAGTACACCGCCGGACAACAGCAGGCGATGCACAGTCTCCGGGAGCTGGCCGCGCTGCAACAGGGGATCGTGGACGATCTGGAGGAAATGCAAGAGCAGATTCCCACGCCCCAGTTCGACCTGGCGCTGCAGGCGTGCCGCGAGTCGCTGGCGGATTTGCTGGTGGGCAATTTTCACGTTGCCCGCGCGTCTCAGGATCGCGCCACGGACTCACTGGCCGACTGGCGGGACTCGGCCAAAAGTCATCGCTGGGCGGCAGGACTGGGGATCTTGACGATCGTAGCGCTCGTGGCCTGGCAGGCGCTGTTCGCCCGCCGCTGGAGATTTTTGCCCGCACCGTTGATCGCCGTCTCCCTGGTCACGCTCCTATCGGTCGGGCTCAACCTGCCGGTGCTCTGCGTGGAGGTTCCCGACAACCTGCTCGAAGAGGTGTTTCTTCCCTCCTGGGCGGAACTCCAACGCATGTTTTCCCCCGGTTTGCTGCTCGTGGCGGCGCAGATCGCCGTCATCGCCAGCGCCGAAACGCTGCTGTGCGCCACGGCGGTTGATCAAATGCACCAGGGGCCGCGCACCAGGTACGACCAGGAGTTGATCGCCCAAGGGGCCGGGAACATCGTCTGCGGATTCCTCTCGGCGCTCCCCATGACGGGGGTCATCGTGCGCTCCAGCGCCAACCTGCAGGCGGGAGCCAAGAGCCGCTGGTCGGCCGTGCTGCATGGCGTCTGGATGCTGCTGTTCGTCGTGGGGATGGCGTTTTTGTTGCGGTTGATCCCCACGGCCAGTTTGGCGGCCGTCCTGGTGTACACCGGATACAAGCTGGTCAACCCGCGAACGATCAAGACGCTGCTTGTGTATGGCCGCAGTGAAGCCATCATCTATGTCGTGACGATGTTGTCCATCGTGTTCACCGATCTGTTGACCGGTGTGTTGATCGGAATTGGACTGTCGATCGCCAAACTGGTGTATACGTTTTCGTCACTGCAGGCGACGTTGCGATTGGCGCCCACCGCCGACCATTATCTGCTGGTGCTCAAAGGTTCGGCGACATTTCTGCGCCTGCCAAAACTGGCAGTGGTGCTGGACCAGGTTCCCGCCCGAAGCACGGTCCAGGTGAATCTCGATCGACTGGCCTACATTGATCATGCCTGCCTGGAACTCCTAGGCAACTTCCGGACGCAGCACGAGGCGGGAGGAGGGAAAGTGATCATCGATTGGAATGCGCTCCTCGGAAGACTGCGCTCCGGACCAGGGGACCAGTTGTCGTCGTCGCCGCCGAGCGCCGCGGACGGCACGGTTCCTGCCTCCACCCCCGCTGTCGCTCCCAACTCGCCACAAGAACTCCGTCGCCGCCTCGGATTGAGCGGGAGGATGTGACCTTTCCATAGGGAATGTTCTGTTTCCCGTCTGGCGGCCGGACTCGTCGATCGCCGTCAACCCTCCCCCTGGGTGATCCGGCCTGCCAGTGTTTTAAGAAACGACTCGATTGTCGCAGTATGGCCAAAGGTGAATCGCGACAAAAAGCGAAACAGCGGATTGTACACCTTTCCCCGTTCCGTGATTGTCAGGAGCGTCCCTTCTCCCAGGCGCTGGAACTCCAACGTCCAGGTTCCGCCGAATGCGGCGCCGGGCTTCTCTACAATCTGGGTCACGCGCCGCAGCGGGCGTTCCGCCACCGTTTCGGTCGCTTCGATCCCGCTAGCGTTCTGGAGCTCGACCGCCAGATCGTATAGCCGCTCCGGTTCGACGGCGAACTGCGCGTTGCCGGTGGCGACGTGCTCGACCGGTAGAAAAAAGCCCACCAGCGCCATTGCGACCAGCGCCCCAACGAGCGCCACTCCGGCAGTGATCAGGTATCCCCACATCGCGTTGCGCCTCCCCAGATCTCCCCAGGAATGCACCAGCCGATCAATGGCCCGTGCGCATGCATCACACTCCGGACGCGCGACGATCGCCGCCACCTCCGTCGCCAGTTTAAGCTTCGGCATTGCGCCTGTCGATCATTCTGGCTGACACAATCCAGGCGGATGGTCCTGTTCCAGCGCGCAACGGCTCGCCGCTCAACCGCGACGCCCGGAGCGGCTTGAAGGGGATTTGCCTGCGGCACGGCGAGGTTTGGGTTTGGCCGCCGACGTCCGTTTAGCGCTCCGCCGGGAGGGGGCCGCGCTCTTTTTGGCAGGGGCTTTCCCCTTCTTCGGCTTCGACGCGGAAGAGGTCGCTTTGCTTCCCGCCAGCAGCGATTCATACCGCTTGAGGTACGCCCAGACCGGATTGCGGCGGATCGCCTCGCCGACAACCTCCAGCGCCACATCGTCGAGTTTCTTAAACCGCACGCAGCTTTTTCCCATGTCGAGTTTCTTCCCGGTTTGCTTCCAGGCACTTTCAAACCAGGGGTGCTGTTCAGAATCGAGATAGACGCACATCAGGTACAGCGACATGTGGTTCTTTTGCGATGCCAGGCAGGCGAATGGAACCGGCTGGGCCGGATTGCAATGGTATCCCGCCGGATAAACGCGGTGTGGCACATAGTACCCGATCATTCCATATTGCATCCCTTCCTCGTAGTCCGCATCGAGGTTTTCGAGAATCACCTTCCGCACGGCGCTCAACACGCTGCGGCGCTCTTCCGGCAATTCCGACAGATACTGGGCGACCGTCGTGGCTTTCGATTGCATGTTCGACGACTCCTTGGGAGGGTTGAGCAGAAAACGGGCGATGCACTCGAAGATAGCACATGCTTCCCACCGTCGAAACGATGCGCCCAGGATCAACCAATGATCACGCGCGGCCGCCGATTGGAATCGGGCTCGGCTCTGCGAATCAGCTCGCGGACCATCCACGGGATGTTCCCCTCGCCAAAGAGCAGAAAACTCAAATTGGCCGCCAGGGGCGACTCGTTCGACCAGCCGAAATGCAATTCCGGGGGGCGTCCGACGCGCCCCATCGCCAGGCCGATCGAGGCCAATACATGTGCGACCGAGACGCACCGCGACACCTGGATCAGCGTCGCGCCATTCTCGCGCGTGACGCGCATCAGCGGATGTTGCACAAAATCGCTGGTGTCTCCCAGGTGCGCTTCGACGAGAATGATCGGCGTTTGGGCGGGCAGGCGATGCCGTTCCCGGATCGCCTCTTCCTTCTCCGCCCGGGAGTGCCACCCAGGGCGGTGCGGGACCAGCACCTGAAACTCCATTTGGCAGCACTCTTCCCAGAGTCGCCGCGATGGGTCATCGACAAACTCAAACCCGCTGAAGCGGATTTCCGTGCTCCGGATCCATCGTGAAACGATCGATGTGCAGAACATTCCGGCCCCCAGCCCCAGGGCGATTTCCAGGCCGGCGCGGCTGATCACGAGGGTTACAAGAGTCATCGACAAAAAGAACAACAGCGCCGCCGCCGCCGGATAGACCATCAGCCTTCGCGCCCAGCGGGTGTCAGATGCCGACGGCGACGCCTGTTGCCGCAGGGCCAGCCATCCGGCCAGTGCGCCCCCCGAGAGCAACACCAACACACTGGTGGCGTAGACCCATTGCAAAGCCGCTACGTGTGCTCGAAAGAGAATCACCACCACGAGTACGACGAAGTTGAAGAACCGCATCTTGACCCCCAACCGGCGAGCCCAGTCCAGTTCCATCCCGAAACGCTGCAGCGATTCGGGGACGAAATCGCGGAGGGCGATGGCGACGCACGCGCCGGCCAGGCACAGGATGCTGATCGTGCTCAGGTCGTACAGCGTGCCGAACACGGGGCCGAACAGCGGGTTGATCGATTCCCCCGCTGAGCCGTCGGCCAATCCTCCGCCATGCGCCAGGTAGGCCAGCGCCCGATGGACCGCCGGCCCTCCCTCTTGAAACGCCGACATGGGAGTCAGAATCGTGGTGATCGTGACAGCCGTCGGCGCCAGCACCGACATCATGCATGCGGCCATCACCAGCAACTTGCGCATGTTCCGAATCCGCACACGCGGTTCGCGCGGGTCGTCCGTGTCGTCGCCCCGCACCAGCGGGACGACTGCCATGCACAGTTCGAAACCGCTCAAGCCCAGAGCGACATACGGAAACGAGACCAGCGCCATTTGGAGAAACCTGGCGATCGACAAAGGGCCGCGGACCCCGGCCTCCTGACGCAGGTCGACCAGCGCCGTGTGCCACCAGTCGTCGACCAGTCCGCGCCCCTCCCCCGCCAGAAACGCAACGCCGCTCACCAGGACAACCAGTGTGAGGGCCAGGTACACGGCGACCACCAGCGCCGCGACGCGCAGGAACCAGCGCGTCGCGCCGCGCCGCCAGACTTCCCACAGCCCCAGCGTCAAAATCGAGAACAGCAGCGTGACCGCCAGATGCCGGTCGCACTGCCCCACCAGCCACTGCCACCAGGGGTGTGTCCACCAGGTCTCGGGATGCCAATGCGCGTCCAGCCAGGAGTCGACATGCGCCCGAAAAAGCGGGTTCGCGCGGACATGCTCCGCGGCGTCCGCGACCGACAAGTTTTGCGTGACGACATAGTCGGTCGCGACGAACGCCAGGAGCAACAGGACCAGCAGTTTGCCGCGCCAACCGGGGACCAGGTGTTCGAGCAACCCCGATGCCCCCCGTCCGTGCGGAGAGCGGCCCACGAGGTACAAATACAACGGGAGCGCCCCCAGCAGCGTGACGGCAGCAACGACAAGCGCCGCCAAGGGAGCGAGCGGACCGACTCCCTGAACCGCCAGCGACGGGAGGTAGGCGAGCGTGCTGAAATAATCCAGCCCGATCAGCCCCAGCACCAGCCACCAGGCACTGGCAACCGGCTTTTCAGAAGGTGAGGTGGGACGCGACATGGGGAGACAATACGAACAAGTGTTCGATTTGGAAACAAACAGGCCGGAGCGCCCGGACCAACCGGCGAAGCGCGTGCCCGACGCCGAGGAGCGCACGAATGGCTCGGTCTGCTTCACTCAGAACGGACCGGGATGGGGCGCGGTTCAAGGAGGTGTGCAGGGCGGTATTCGCCGGTTGTCGAGCGCATCCTGGCCGTGCTGCTGTAGTTCAGCCTTGGCAAAGCCGTCTTCGAGCAAAAGGATCCAATGGAGCGTCCTTGTGTTTCAAAAAGGTCGGTGAGCCTTGATTGATGAGGATTGGAAAGGGTTACCGAGCACTTGCACCGCTGGGCTGTGCCCAATGTCTGATACCGCGCCCGGGCAGAAAAATCATTGCAACCGGTCAGGTCGTTGGGTAGACTGCCGACGATGTGAGTTGACGTCGAGAGTTGCGCCGCGCCGCTGCCATACGGCTGCACCGGTGATCGATCGCAAAATCAAGTTGTTGCACAACACCAGGGGACACACACAATGAGCAAAATGGTGGTCTTTGCCGGAGTAGTGCTCACCGCATTGGTGAGCGGCGGTTCCGTCCGGGCGAACCTGATCGTCAACGGGGGGTTTGAGGAGAGTTCCGTGTTCGAGTTGCCGGACGGGTGGGACCATGATGGAGCGTTCGTCTCCGACAGCAGCCTGTCGTTTTTCGGCGGGTGGGGACCACGCAGCGGAAACCAGTACGCCGCGTTCGGCTTCGTCGGTTCCCTGGGAACGATCAGCCAGACCCTCACCACCGAGGTGGGCAAACCGTATCTGTTTGAGTTCTACACCGCCAGCGATGGCAACACCCCCAATGGGTTTCAGGCCTGGTGGAATGGGACGCTGCTCAGCGACGAGGTGGACATTCCCCAGCAGAATTACCAGCGGCACGCGTTCGTGGTGGAGGGGACCGGAACGGACGTGATCGTTCTGGCGGGGCGCGATGATCCCGGCTGGCAAAGCCTGGACGACGTAAGCGTCACAAGACTCCCGGAACCGGCGCCGCTGGCCTGCCTGGCAGGAGCCGTGTTGACGCTCGCCGGTCAGTGGCGACGGCGGTCCCGAGGCGCCCCAACGGCGTGATCGCCGGGCTGCCACGTGCCGGACGTCGGCCCGGACTTCAGGATTATTTTTCTTTCGATCGGCCGCCTTGCGGGATGCCCTATCGCGCTCCCCGGCGGTTTCCTGACTTTCAACGAGGAATAACTCATGCAACGGTTGATGCGGTGTGGATTGGCGGGTTTGATGGCGGTCCTGTTGGCGATCACGGATTCGTCGCAGGCTCTGGCTCAGCAATTGACGGTGGACATCGTCAACAACTCGGGAAAGGCCGATAGCGACGTCTACCTGATGCTGACGGGAGACAATACGGCGATTGTCGATACCGACAAGCTGATCGTCAATCAGCCGCAGACCCTGGCCCAGATCGGAAACACCTTCAACGCCACAAAAATCTCCTCCGCGCGACTGGTGTTTTCGTTCTACAGCTCGGTCCCTTCCAATCCCGCGCCCGAGCCCAATACGTACCCGGTGCGGTTCGACAAGATGGAAATCACCTATCCCGGCAATCCGGCCGCCTGCAACCTGACCGCAGTGGACTTTTTTGGCATCCCGTTCAAGCTCGAATCACTCGATGCGAACGGAGTCGTCCTGGGTACCCGGACGTATTACTCGTCGGCCAATACCTTGCGGACGCAGCTCCAGGCGCTGGTTGATCCGACGCAGATCAATAATGTCAAGATCATGACCACGTCTCCCCCTGACAAGATCGAGGTGGCCCGGATTGTCTCTCCTTCCAAGACGACCGCCACCGGGGCTTATGCGGCACTGCAAAAGTACGTTGATTCCGTGAAAGGCAAGCCGATCGCCATCAATGGGCAATTCTTTGGCACTCCCTTCAGTCTGTACAACATGACCGGCACGTTTTCGGCAACCGATTCGACGATCACGCTGACGGGCAAGATCACAACCAACAACGTGGCCGCGAACGCCACGCCGCTCAAGGTTTACGGTCCGAAGCCTCCGACGAATCCGGGTTCGGGATTCAACTGGCAGTCGATGGCGGACGCCATCTATTCCAATGACGGCACGTATTACCTGGTGAATGGCACGACGGAGACGCCGCACAAGGTGAGCGACAATGACGTCTACTCCGCCATTTATCGCGATCTGTTGGCCGGGTTTGCCCTGGGATATGTCAACAGCGTCTATCCCAACAATTCCAACAGCTCGACCTGGTGGGCCAAGTTGCCGTTTGCCAGCGCGCGGGGAGGCAAAGACACCTATTTCAACCAGTATGCTTCGGCCATCCAGTTGAATTCCGACGCCTACGGCTTCCCCTTTGCCGACACGCAAAAGAAAGTGTTGCTCGATCTCAATCAGTCCAAGAAATTGCGGATCACGATTCTCCCCGACGACATCCTGGATGCGCCGGTGATCACCAGCATTGCGCCGACCAACAATTCGCTGACCGTCAACTGGAACGCCGTACCGGGCGCCAATGGCTACCAGTTCACCGTGCGGCCCCCCCTCGAGGGAACCGTCATCAACACCGGAAACGTGACCTCCTACACGCTGACCGGACTCGCCCCCGGCACCCCCTACGCCTTGAGCTTGAAGGCGACCAACAGCATGACCATGACCTCGTCTGAGGGACGACGGACCACCGCCGCGACGACGGGAACACCCGTCTCGATCACCGGAGACGCCCGCTGGCAATTCAACGTTCAGCTCACCGGGCAATTCGCCGCCGGAGAGACGATCTCGATGAACGGCAAGGTGTATCCGATTCCCGCCGGGCTCAATCCGGCATTCCTGATCGCGGGGTCCGACAACAGTGGGGTCCAGGGGGTTCGGAATTCCCAAAACAATTACGTGTTCACCTGGAAAGACAAGTCGGGGGCGATCCGCTTCAATTCCATTCTGTATGTCAAACTGGGAGACTACGTTCCCATGAATGGCCAGTTGACGACCGTCGTCCAGGACTCGACCAGGACGTTCCTGTTCAACAACCAGCACATCCCCACCTACGGCAACAACAATCCGTGGGTCATGTTCCTGTCGATCGAACCGCTCCAGCGTCAGTGATCGCTCGCTCGACCGTCCATCCCTGCTCTCCCACCACGAGAATCCCCCCCATGCAACTTCTGGAAATGACCTGGCCGCAAGTCGCGGCTCTGCCCAAGACCACTCCGGTGGTGGTTCCCGTGGCGGCGCTGGAACAGCATGGCCATCACATGCCGGTTTTCACCGACAGTCTGCTGCTGGGGGAGGTGGTCCGCCGGGTCGTGGAGAATATGGACGACCGGGTGCTGTTTGTGCCGCTCACCTGGCTGGGAAACTCGGACCATCATCTCGATTTTCCCGGCACGCTGTCCGCCGCGCCCCGAGTGTACCTCGACTTGCTCTCGGGCCTCGTCGACAATTTGATCACGCATGGATTTCAACGCATCCTCTTGCTCAACGGCCACGGAGGGAACATCGTCCCGGCGCAGCAGGCGACGTTTGAAGTGCGGCAGAGGCATCGCATGCGGAGCGATCTGTTGTTGCTCTCCGCCACCTATTGGACGCTGGGGGGCAAGCCCTACGAAGCCGATCCGGCGATCCAGCAGCGTCGAATGGGGCACGCCTGCGAATGGGAAACGTCGATGATGTTGCGGATCCGTCCCGAGTTGGTCCGCAATCTGAATCAGGTGCAGGCGATGGAATTCGGGACTCCGTTTGACCCGGCCCACCGGGCCTGGATCACCAAGGACCGGACGGCGGTGGGGCATATCGGCGACCCGCAACAGGCCACGGCGGAAAAGGGGGAGACAATCTTCCGCACATTCACCGCCGACGTGATCTCTCTGCTGGAACGAATCATCGCCTGGGACGGCAAGTCGTGGGACGGCTAGCGCGTGCTCAAGGAAGGGGGCTATGAAAGGGGGGGGAGCGATGCTCTACACCGCGCTCCCTGGCCCGTTTGATCCGTCGGTGGAAGAACGGATCATCGACGCGGCGCATAGCGTGGTGAAGCCTCGGTGAGGTGTGCGATCGCAAAGGTGCCACCCGACGTCGCAATCACTTCCCTCCGGCGGCCCCTCCCGCACCGAAATCGCCCGCCGAAATGACCGAAAGCTGCTTGGCGCGCACGTGCTTTTGCAGCGCGGACCTGACGGCCGCCGGGGTGAGTGCGGCGATGTTCTTCTCCAGTGTGGAATAAAACTCCATCGTCTGGCCGTTGTACGAGGTGTTGGCCAGAATCGATGCCAGAAGCGCGTCGTCGGCGCGGCGGACCTGCTGTTGTTGCAGATAACCTTGGGTGGCGGCGGAGACTTCGCTGTCGGTTGGTCCCTCCTGGATCAGCTTCTGCAGCTCTTCCAGCGCGGCCTGGCGCACTTTGGCTATGTTGGCCGGGTTGCAGATCGCGGTCATCGACAATTGTGCCCGCGGATCGTGGTGGCTGACTGACAGCCCCGAGCGGACGCCATAGGACAAGCCTTCCTTCTGCCGAATGCGGTTTCCCAGCCGACTGGACAGGCCGCTGCTTCCCAGGACGAAGTTGCCGATGACCAATGCCGGATAATTGTCGTCCGTCGTCATCATCGGGAACACCAGTCCGGCTGCATACACCGCGTTGGCTTTGTCGGGAGTGGCAATCGACGAGGCTGCCGGTGGAAGCTGCGTCGGAATCGGTTCCTCGACCCGGGAATAGGGACGGCTCGATTTCCAGCCCGCCAGCGCCTGACGGATGAGGGGGAGGATTTCATCAGGATCGAAATCCCCGACGATCGCCAATTCTCCCGCCTGGCTTCCGAGGTACTCTGTGTGCAGGCGACGGACCGCTTCGAGGGTACACGCCTCGATCCGCTCGATCTGTTCGGCAATCGACGGAGTATAGCGCACGTCCTCCGCCGGGAATGGAAACAGATGCCGCTGCAGCTCGTTCGTGGCCAGCGATTGCGGATCGGTCCGATTGGCTTCCAGGTCCGCCAGCATCTCCCGCTTGAGCAAGGCGAAATCATCATCCGGAAGGGCCGGTTCGCGGACCGTCTGGCGGAGCAGTTGCAGGACCTCACCAAGCGTCGCGCGGCGCGACTGGATGGAAAAGATCGCATGGCCCGCCTCTCCCGACGCCGTGATCTGCGACTTGAGGCGATCCAATTCGTCCCGGAACTGTTGCCGGTCGAGCTGACTCGTCCCCCGGAGCATAAGCTGTGGAAGCAGGTCGGCGGCTGCCGCCATCCCCTGGAGGTTCTCTTCGTTTCCATACCGCAGCGACAGGACGGCCCGCACGGCGTTGTCCCGAGTCTTTTTGGGAAGCAGCGCGATGCGGATTCCGTCGATAGTCAACCGTTTCGTCCGCCGCTCGATGTTCTCCGGAGACAAATCAAAAGCCTCTCCGGCGGCGACCTGGGCGCGCCCCTGATAGCCCTCAACCAATTCGGCGACGTCGGGGCGCGGAGGGACCGGCGTCCGTTCCGATTTCTCGGTCGGGATGAACATCCCCACCGTCCGATTGCTCCGCGTCAGGTATTTTTCCGCGATCAGCCGCACTTCCTCCGCCGTCACCTGCTCCAGCCGATCCCGATACAGGAAGAACAACCGCCAGTCCCCCTGGCTGGCCCAGTTGCTCAGCGAGACGGCGAACTGCGTGGCGTTCCCCAGTTGCTGCTCCCATTGCTTGAGCAGTCGCTGCCTGGCCCGGGCGACTTCTTCTTCTGAGACGCCAGTTTCCGCGACACGTTCCACCTGGGCGATCAGCGTGTCACGTGCAGTTTCCAGCGAATCCCCTTTCTTCACTTCCGCCAGCACCGTCATCATTCCTGGCTCAAACCCTGGCGTGCAAAACCCTCCCACGCTGGCGGCCAGTTTGGATTCCACCAGTTCCTTGTAGAGCCGGCCGGTTACGTCGGTCGTCAGGATGCTGTTGAGGATCTGCACCGCCGCGAATTCAGGATGCGATCCGGAAGGGATGTGATACACCAGTCCCACCATCCCGGTATCCCCCACGCGGCGGAGCGTCACGCTCCGTTCCCCATCCTGCGCTGGTTCTTCGGTGTAGGTCGGACGGAGTCGGCGTTCCGGACGGGGGAGGGCGCCAAATGTTGTCTGGACCAGCGCCAGCGCTTTGCCCTGGTCGAATTGTCCGGCGATGATCAACAGCGCGTTGTCGGGCTGGTAAAACCGGCGATAGAACTCGATCAAATTGTCGACCGGAACCCGTTCGATGTCGGTGCGGTTGCCAATCGTCCGCTTGCCGTAGTTGTGCCATTCGTAGGCCACGGCATTCATCCGCTGGATCAGGATGGCCGCCGGGCTGTTCTCCCCCCGTTCGAACTCGCTGCGCACAACGGTGAATTCGCTGGCCAGATCCTCGGGCCGAATGGCGCTGTTGACCATCCGGTCCGCCTCCAGCGTCAGGGCGAATTCCAGATTCTCGTCGCTGGCGGGAAGGGTCTCGAAATAGTTGGTGCGATCGTTCGACGTCGTGCCATTGAAGACCGCTCCCCGATCCTGCAGCAATTTGGGAATCGCCTGGTGCGTGGGAGTTCCCTTGAAAACCATGTGTTCCAATAGGTGAGCCATCCCGGTTTCGCCGTACCCTTCGTGGCGGCTGCCGACGAACACCGTCAAATTGACCGTGACCGTCGGTTTTGACGGATCGGGGAACAGCAGCACCTTCAGCCCATTCGCCAGACGGTACTCGCTGATTCCCTCCACCGACGCACCAGCCTGGATTCCCTCGGGTAGCACGGCATTCCCCTGTGTGGTCTGAGTGGTCGTTTTCTTGGAACCGCCAGGTTGCCGCGGCCCCTCGTCGGCGAGGGCGCACACTGTGATCGGGACGCCGACAACCGCCGCCAGCACCCCTCCCCAGGCCCATGCCACAATTCCTCTTGTGGTTCGAAGGCGAACAATGGAAGACTCAACCAGCGGCATGATGCATTCTCCAACCGGACAACGGATCGAATCGGCCCGCTGGAGAATACCGGCTGAATTCTCCGCGGACAACCTCCAGCCCACGATCTCGTGAATGCCTGGAGCCAGCGCGTGCCGCAAGAATGAGCGCGGCGCCGACACGGGCCTCGGCCAGACCGTCTACCACAACACTCGGGAGTGTGCCGCTTTGTCAACGGATTGTAACTTCCGCCAAACGAGTGTCCCATTTGTCGCCGCGTTGAGTTATAACTCCCCTCGGCACAAGATCTGGGATGTCTGCCGCCGCGTGCGACAGCGATCACGAAGAACCATTTGAATCCGGGAGTGTGCGATGCTCGATTGGCTCAACCGCAGGACGGTCGGCTGTCTGGTCTTGGCTGCCGCGGCGGCGATGGCGGGATCGTTCCCCTTGGCCGAAACCGCCCAGGCGGAACCCCCCCCCGCCGACTCCGCGGAATGGCCCGGGTTCCTTGGTCCGGACCGCAACGGTCTCTCCCGCGAAACAGGACTCCTGAAATCGTGGCCGGCCGACGGGCCGCCCGAGGTCTGGCGCGTTCCTGGCGGACAGGGGATGTCGGGACTGGCGATCAGCGGCGGGCGGCTGTTCACCATGGTGCAGAAGGGGGGAAGGCAGTTGGTGTTGTGCCTGGATGCTCGGACTGGCAAGTCAATCTGGGAGGCCGAGGCTTCTCCCGCGTACAAAAACCCGATGGGGGATGGACCGCGCGCGACGCCCGCCGTGGATGGAACCGTAGTCTACGTGCTCACCGGTGACGGAGTGGTTGCGGCGTACCAGGTGGCTGACGGAAAACTGCTGTGGTCTCAGGAAATTCTGGAAGAATTCGGAGGCAAGCCGGCCGACTACGGAATGGCCGGCAGCCCGCTGGTCGTGGGGGATCGCGTGATCGTGATTGCCGGCGCCCCGCAGGCGACGGTGGTGGCCCTGAGCCGGGTCAACGGCGCCGTCTCCTGGACTGCCGGAATGGACTCCACCGCCGGGTATTCGTCTCCCACGAAATTGACGGTTGGCGGTCGCGACCAGATCGTTGCGTTTCATGGAAAAGGGGCGCTGGGCATCGACCCCGAAAGCGGCGGCGAGTTGTGGAGTTTTCCCTACATCACCGACTTCGACTGCAACATTGCCACCCCCCTGGCGGTGGCCGACGGCGTGTTCCTCTCCGCGGGGGAGAATCATGGCTCGGTCCTGCTGTCGCTGAAGCCGAAAGGGGGTCGGTTTGAAGCCATTCCCAAATGGGAGTCGCACGGACCCAAGAGCACGCTCCGCAATGAATGGCAGACGGCGATTCATCTGGGAGGGAAGCTGTACGGCTTTGACAATGTCGGGGGCGCCGGTCCTGTCTCGCATCTGACCTGCATCGATGCGGCCAGTGGCCAGAGGCTGTGGCAGCAGACGCGGTTCGGCAAGGGGAACCTGATTGCCGCCGACGGCAAGCTGTGGATCGTCACGCTCGAAGGAGAACTGGCGGTCGTTGAAGCCGATCCAAAAACGTTTCGCGAGCTGGGTCGCAAACCGATCGTTGGCAAAACGCGCCAGGCCCCTTCCCTCGCCAGCGGCCTGCTCTACCTGCGGGACGATCGCCAGATCGTGTGCCTCGATGTGCGCGAGAAATAGTGACGCATCCTCACGCGGTCGATCCCGGCGCGGTGAGCCGGCAGGTCTTGGGCAGGTATTGGCCTTCGATCGAATGATCGTCGGCGATCTGGCGGATTTGTCCGGTGGCCAAAAGTTCCGCCAGATGCAGCATCCGTTGTGCGTCGAGTGCGAGTGAACTCCCCTGATCGAGTCCCCCGGACCAGTTGAAATACTCCAGATGCCCCACCGACTGATAATCGTGCGACCGCAGTCCCCGCAGCCGCGGGTCGACTTCGGCCAGAAACTCAAGCAGGCCTGAGGTTGGCGGCAGGTGCGGCACAATGTCGTTGGTGTTCTCAAACCGCCAGTCCACGGGCAGCGCCTGATTGTATTGGGCGGCAAACGGGGAGTCACCAGTCCTCGGAGAGGCGAACGTGTACACCGTCTGCGGCGTGATGTGCGCCTCATTCACCAACCGGATTGCTCCCAGCGACGCCAGCGCGCCCCCTTTGCTGTGTCCAGTGACCACCACCGGCAGGCCGCTGGCGGTCTGTTGAGCGCGTACCGCCGTCAGCACCGGTCCCCACAGCGATTGCAGTGATTCGGAGAACCCCCGATGAACCAGCCCGGTCGCATAGGGTACCGAGACCAGAATGGCATTGGCGTCGTTGATCCAGTCGAGAAGACTGTCGATGAAGTCATCCCAATCCTTGGTGTCGAGCCGCAACGTGCCTCGAAAGGCGACAATCACCTCCGTGGCAGTGGTCCCCACCAGCGCCGCGTTGATTCCGTCAGCGGTCACTGGGGTGGGAAGCGAGACGAAACCAACCCCGGCATAATTGGGGCACGACGTCATCCCTCCGGAAGCGTCGACATAATACGTCACATCGCTCGCCTTGGCCATGCGGCAGGCAGTCTTGAAATCCGGCGCAGTCATCACTTCATTTTCCCGAGCCTGCTGTTGCGGTCGCTTTGGCCGAAGCTCCTTCTTTGAGCGCGTAGAGCATGTTGAAGGTCGCCACGTACAGAACGCCATTGGCGGCGACCGGCGTCGAATAGACCGGAATGCCGATGTTCGTCTCGCTGATCAGATTCATCTTGTTGGACAGTTCGAAAACGCAGATGTCGCCATCCAGGTCGGCGATGTACACCTTGTCTCCCGCGATCAGCGGAGTGGACCAGGACGAGGCCAGCATGTCATGCGTCCAGTGCGCTTTGCCGGTCTTGGCGTCCAAGCAATGGAACAGCCCGCTTTCGTCGGAAATGAACAGCAGGTCGTTCTTGATCGCCGCGCTCGAGAGCGTGCGGTGCATCGTCTCTTCGAACTTCTTGGGATTGTTCCCGACGTAGTGCCAGACGAGGGCCGAATTCATGTTGTCGCGTTCGAAATCTCCCTTGTCCGGTTCGCACGCCTGCAAGCGCTTGTAGGCAATCGGTTTTTCGGGATCTTTCTTGTTGTAGACGATGGTGGGGCTGACATCCCCTCGTTTCGTTGGATCGATGCACCACAGGTGGCCGCTTCCTTCACCATGTTCGGGATCTTCCCCAACGCCGATAAACACGCGGCCGTCATAAATCACCGGCGTGCCGATCAGCGGATTGCGGGTGGCCCGTTCCAGCAGGTACTTCGACGTCTTGGGATTGCAATCGAACTTCCAGAGGAGTTTCGACTTGCCATTGTCTCCCTTGGCGTCGAAGCTGTAGACCCAGCCATCCCCGCCGGCAAAGACGATCTGCTCGACCCCTCCCAGGACGCCGAAGGCGGGGGAGGACCATTGGCCATGCATGACATTGGCGCCGGGACTCTTGTCGCTCCACAGCACGGCTCCCGTGTTTTTGTTCAGTGCGACGAAACTGGGGGCCTCGGGCTTGTCCACCCGTTTGTGCCCTTCATCGACGCCGTTGGACGTGCTGACGAACAACGTATCGCCCAGCGCGGTCACCGAACAGCTACAGGCGTTGTGCGGCGCGGCGCCGAGCTTGCCCATCATGTCGAGCTTCCAGAGGACGTCTGCTTCATCCTTGTTCTGGTTCGGCTCTTCCTTGTAAGGACCGTTGTTCTCTCCATCGAGAAACCCTTCGGTGTCGAGGCAGCACAGCTCATCCCGGTTGGAGACATACCACAGCCGCTTCCCTTCCACATAGGGGCTGCTGCAGATGCCAAGGTTCTCCCAGTCATGGACGCGGCCGGTGGGGAGCTTTTCGTTGGAATGTTGCCACAGGAATTTTCCCGTTTGCGCATCGAAACAAATCAGACAGCCCAGATCGACCCGGTTGGAATAGCGCTTCAGATAGCCGGCGGCGTTGTTGGTTCCCATGAACACCTTGCCGTTGGCGATCACCGGACTGGGATAGGTCTGCGATCCGAGCTTCGCCGCCCACAGTACGTTTTTGCCCGACGCGGTGTCCCACTCGGTGGGGAGTCCCCCGTCCGCCGAGACGTTGTTGCGATAGTAACTCTTTCCAAGCTGGGGGCTATCTCCCGGCTGGACGTTCATTCCCGCGATCGCTTTGTCCGCTTCGGCGACTGGGTCGTACGAGGGGCCATCCGCGGCAGGGAGCGACAACGAACACAGGAGGGCCAGTGCGGCCCCGACACTGGCGACGATGGAGGAGTAGCGGGTCTTCATGGATCGTGAATTCCTTGGGGAACTGTGGAGTGAATTGTCTCGGGCCGGTGAGTCGCCGGGGTCATTCTGGCAGTTTGGGACTCCCTGCCGATACCGCACGAGGACGGTTGGGCGGGTTGATCCCGAAACGGGGGGCGGTCACTTGCCGTTGGGGGTCACCTTGACGTTGTCGATAAACACCTCGGCGTCGCTGGCATTGCCGAACATTCCGGGACTGCCGGTGACGTTCGGAGTTTCATCGGCCGCTTCGATGGACCATTCGGCCGGTTCCTGTCCGCCGCGCGGCCACACTTTGCCTTTCAGCACGGCGGAACCATCTTTGTTTTCACACTGGAACTTCATGGTATACCAGATTTCCGGCTGCCAGGTGAACGGGACTGTTTTCGCAAACCGCAGGTCGAGCCGCGACGTCCAGGAACGAATCTGCAGTTCCTGAGTCGCGCCGATCAGATCCAGGGTATAACGCTGATTGATCAATCCCATGGACGGGATTTTCTGGTTGCGGGTCTGCCCCTTCAGGTCGGCCTGAATCGTGAAATCATGCAGCGAGTTGGGCCCCATCCATCCCTGGCTGCGCGTCCCCAGCGGAATCGTGCTGATCTTGCACATGATGGCATTGCCGGTGATCTTCCGCGGCCCCTGCACGACGGTCAATTCGAGCGTTCCGGAGGCGTCCTCCGACCATTCCCACTTCTCCAGCACCTGCTCATTCTTGAGACGTTCCAGACCGGGGTCGAACTCGCGCTTGGCGTCGTCAATCGACTGCGGCTTCCCTTCATTCTCCAGGCTGAAGTAGCGGAGAAAATCGGTCCAGGCGGCGCGCGGCCCGGCATCCTGCAACTTGGCGGTCGGCTGTCCCCCGTTGACGAACGTGGTGGTCAGGTAGATATACAGTCGCGCCGCCCGCGGGTCTTGACCCTGCAGTGCGTTGAGCAGATCCTCGTCGAGCACGATGTGTCGATACGCCGATCCGATCCAGGTGATCGGCACCTTGCCGTCGCTGAAATCAAAGCTCCAGGGGAGAGGGGGAATCGTGCGGATGCGGGCCGAGGCGGTCAACTCTCCGACCTTCGCGGCGACCACGGTGGCCGCATGTCCGGCGTCTCCCGCCGCAGTGAAGGTTCCCGAACCGTCAATGCCCCCTGGGCCTTGCAATTCAAACTTTGCCTGCGCCGCGCGCGTCGCCCGATCGAGATACCGGCCGTTGGCGTTGTACAATCGGACAGTAAACCGCTGCTTTTGACCTGGCCTGAGGAGCGATTCCACCGGGACAACCTGCAATTGGGCGGGAGTCTCGTCGGCCGAGGACGGGGCCTCCGCGACCGGGGTGGGAATCGGGTCCGCACTGGGCATCTGGTCCTTTTGTCCGACGCAGTACAGCGCCCCGCTCGTGGGAACGTACAATTTGCCATGCGAGACGATCGCCGATCCCTGGATCATGTCCCCCTCGGGCAAACGGACGCGGTGGAGCGACTTGAGCCCTTTCTCGGTCGGCTCCAGCGTATAGAACAGCCCATTGGCTTCGCCGACGAAGATCTTGCCGTCGGCGTAAATCGGGCTGGAGAACATCGACCGCCCGAGTTTGAGTTTGCCGATCTCCTTTCCAGAGGTCGGCTCGTAGGCAAAGATCGTGGCGCTTTCGTCGATCGCGTAGAGGCGCTCGTTGACCAGGATCGGCGCCGCGCGGGTGATCGGCTTGGAGGGGATGGCCCACAGTTCTTTCGTCTTGGTGATGTTGCCGGTTCCCGTTCCGTCGATGGCAAATAGCGCCCCCATTTGCGTCGGGTCGGCTGCCATCTCTTCGCCGTGGCCGCAGTACACCGTATTCCCCACCACCAGCGGCGTCGTGTTGATCCCCTTGAGCGAGGCGTCATAAGTCCAGACGATTTTCCCGGTGCGGGGCTGCATGGCATAGACCGAGCCATCCCCGGAGCCGAAGACGATCACCTTCTGCCCGTTGAAAACCGCCAGAACCGGTGAACTGTAGGTCGTGTCCTTGGGGCGGATGCGCGTGCTGCTGATCCAGACCGACTGCCCGTTCGACTTGTCGAAGGCAACCAGACGGTGCGCCGGCACGGCGTACTCCCCCCAGCCGGTCATCACGCCGCTGATGATGACCAGGTCTTCAAACACCAGCGGCATATTGGTCCGGCCGCCATAGGTGTGGATCATCCCGTATTCTTCGCTCATGGAATGGGACCAGAGCGTCTTGCCGGTCGCTCCATCCAGTCCCTGGAAATAGCCGCACAGCCCCAGAGAGAAGACGTGCCCCGTTTCAGGATCCCCGACGACGCACGACCAGCCGACCCGTTCCGCGGGAGCATCGGTCAGGAACACGTTGTTGGCCGCTTCCCAGATTTTCTCACCAGTCGCCGCGTTGACGCAGACGACTTTTTCCCCTTCCTTCGTCGTCTCCGGATAGTGCCGGCACTGCACATACAGCTTGCCGTTCATCACGATCGGCGTGGAACGCGTTCCCAGCTCGGCGCTCTTCCATAGGACGTTCTCCCCCTCGGGATCCCAGACTCCCACGATCCCCTTTTCCCGCGAGATGCCGTTCATCTCCGGGCCGCGCCAATGCGGCCAATCGAGCGGGTCGCGCGGCGGCGGATCGGCCCCCATCGCCCCCGCCAATCCGGCAGACAAAAACAGCAGCGCGGAACCGATCAATCGTCGAACAGGGAGTGCCGAGAGCATGCAGTTTCTCATGGTAGGCGGAAGCCAGGTGGGCATCTGGGGACGGCACAGCCGCGCCCCGGCGGGGAGAAGAATCCTCAATGCGTTCTATCCCATGAAAGATATCCACTGCCCGCCCAACCGACAAGTATTCGGGACCGGCCCCCCACTGGCCTCGTGGCAGTGGAGGCCATGCCTGGCAGCGACATGCGCCATTCATCCCCCGTTTCCCGCGCTCATGAACCTCGGCCCCCCCTCCCCGCCGCAATGAAGCATTCTCGCGTGCATCGACGTTCGTTGCGGCGGGGAGGGGGGGCAAAGGTGCTCCACGTGGGATGACTCATTCGATTGCCTGGCCACGCTTCGATGACCTGGAATCTCCCGATAGCTTTTGGTTCAATCACCGACTGATCGCGGCGATCGCAGCCAGCTCGGGCAACATCATTTGACCGGAACCTTCGTGTCCCATCCCACCCCCCGCATCCATGTCGCCCCTTGCGACGTTGGACGCGGCCTGTTCGCCGACGAACCGATCGCCGCCGGGAGATTCATCCTGGAGTTCACCGGCCCGGAGCTGACCCTCAAGCAGGTGCGGGCCAAAGGGGCGCTGGCGGCCAACGCCTTGCAAATCGGAATCGACCGATATCTCGACCTGGAAGAGCCAGGGCGACTGCTCAATCACTCGTGCGAGCCGAACGCCGGAGTCCGGAACGGGACGCGGCTGGTGGCGCTGCGGGACATCCAGCCCGGAGAAGAGATTCGGTTCGACTATTCGACAACCGTGAGCGACGGCTGGACGATGCCCTGCCGCTGCGGCGCCCCCCACTGCCGCGGACTGGTCGTCGCCTACCAACTCCTCGCCGCCCCCCTCCGCCAACGCTACGCCATCCTGGGCATCGTCCAGCCGTTCATCCTGGAGGGGGTGGGGAGTTGAAGGGGGGGGTGAGTCTTGAGTTTTGAGTCCTGAGTCTTGAGTCCTGAGATTTCAGATTTGAGATTTCAAACGAACAATGCCAATCTCTTTCTCTGCCGTCCAGCCCTCCAGGTGTGCAATGTGTCCCTGACAAGTTTCAGTAGACGTGGACCGATTTGGCGGACTCGGGCCGGCACGGGCAAAGCTTTGGGCCGAATTACCAGTCTCGAAACAGACCACGGAGTTCTACCGAAAACGAGCCGAGTTTCCCCAGAATGATTGACCGCCGCAGGCTCCCGTCTGCGATGGCGTACGGTCTCAATTCGCTGGACGCAGCTCATTCGCGCAGCGCCTACAATTTGGCCGATCGGAAGCGGATGCGTCGGATACGCTGGACCTGGCCATCCTCGGCTGCCGCCAATTCAATGGGCCGGCATTGGTCTCGAAGTTGGCCGAGCCCTCTTTGGCGGAGCTTGACGACTTGGACCCGGCTCAACCCGCTGGCGTTGGCCGTGTTCTGCAAGGCGACCCCGTTGATCAGATCGATCAGAATCCGACGTTGCACCTCGTTGTGCATCGCCAAGATGGCGTTCACCACCTGAGTCAACTTCGCGCCGATCGCCTCGTGGTCACTCGGAGATCGGCAGGGAATGTAGTTGAGGTTCAGTCCCGTCAACGGAACATTGTACGCCGTCTCCGCTGAGTCCTCCGGTCCGACCCGTCGCCAAAGGCGCGCGAGCTGCAATCGGGAGAGCCGAACGCCGAATTCGCCGGGATACGACGGTGCCGAGCCGCCAACGCACCGATTCTCGATCCGCTGACGGGCCGTGAGGCACGCATTGCGGCAGACTCGACCGAGCCAGCGAGAGAAGCGCTCCGCCCCTTCATCGGTGAAATGGACTGCATTCCGCCGAAACCGGGTGATCAGCAATACGGTCGCCCCTTGCAGGACATCCTCCCACAAGTCCACGCGCCGCACCCCCCCACCCACCAGTTTCATACTGGCGCGCTTCAGCCGGGTTTGCAATGCCGGATGGACGATCATCCGATCCACCAACCGCCGCCTCGCTTCCTCTCCGATCGCTGGCGTCGCCACCTCCCGCGTCAACTGGTACAATTCCAGCAACTCCGCATCATGGACTTCGACGTCATGCATGGTGCAACTCAAGCTGAGGTCTGTGCGCGGGTGGACGAATCGCTCCCACGCGGCACGACCCAACCCGACGCCATTTTAATTCCCTGGCCACACACCTCCCTGCGCTTCCTGCCCCCTTAGCGGAATTTCTCCGAAATCCCGAGCAACCAAACCGCCAAATCCCAACCACTCAAGCCAATCCTGTACGGCGTCGGCAATTCTCCTGTTCGACTGCAAAACCGAACGCTCGGTGGTGCTCTTCTGCCTTGAGTCCCTTCCTGTTCAGCTCCTTCCAGCACCCCTCACCGAAACGTCACCGTAATCCCCGGCGACGAATCGGCGCCCGCGCCAACCCCCTCTCCGTTTACTTCCCCTTCCAGTTCCGATTCAGCATCGCACCCCAGTTCAATCGTGCGGCAGCGAGTGTATTCCTGCCGCGCGCCCGTAGCAGCCCGTTGGATGCGGTCCTCAACCAGATCGTCGATCAGGCGGCGGATCCCCCGTCCCCCTTCCCGGCCATTGGAGCGCTCGTTCAACTCCCGGCCGCGCTTCGCGATCTGACAGACCAACTCCTCCGGGACGACAATCGTCTTCTCGCGCAGTTCCTTCCAGCGCGACTGCACCTGGCCGATCAGGATCCGGGCGATCCCCCGCAGCGCCGGCTCATCCAGCGGATTGAACACCACGATCCGCTTGATCCGCGACAGGAACGCCGTCGAGAGGACCGGCTGGCTGGATCGCTCGTTCCGGACCTGCGCCAGCGTGTTCTTCACGTGTTCGGCGATTTCTCCCATCGGCCGCCGGTCCTGATGCATCTGGGCGATCGCCTCATACCCGGCGTTCGACGTGAGGATGAAGATCGCCCGGTCGGCGTAGGCCTTGATCCCCCGCTGGTCGGCGATCCAACCCTCGTCAAACAGGTTCAGAAAGGGTTTCAGGACGTCGGGATGCGCCTTTTCGATCTCGTCGAGCAGGAACACCCCATACGGATCGGCGTTCAGGTCGTTGATCAGCCTCCCTCCCTGGTCGTGTCCCACGTAACCGGCCGGAACGCCGATGATCCCCGACACGCTGTGCGACTCGATGTAGTTGGCCATCGTGTACACTTGCAGCCGCTTTGTCGCCGAATAGACCTCCGCCAGCCGCTTGGCCAATTCGGTCTTGCCGACTCCGTTGAGTCCGCAGAAGAGCATCACCGAGGCGGGCTTGCGCGGATCGGTCATTCCCGACTTGATCAATCGCAGTTCCGCCGCCACCTGCCCCACGGCGTCCGGCTGGCCGACCACTGCCGAGGCGAGCAACTCCTCGAAATCGGTGTCGTCCAGCGCACCGCTGAGGGTCTCCTCCGGAATGCGGGTCGCTTCGGACAGAACGCGGATCACATCCCGTGCCTCCACCCGGTCTCCGTCTTCACCCAGTTGCGTCCTGGAGAATTCGACCTGTTCGCACGCCCGCTGCAAAACCCGCAGCGCCTTGACCGGCAGCGACTCGCTCCAGACGTACTTGGCGGTCAGCGTCACCCCGCGCTCCACCGCTTCGGGAGCGATCCGGACGTTCGACTGCCGCTCGAAGTCGCGGGCGCGGCGCGTGACGATCGCCAGCGCCGTGGCGGCATCCGGCTCCGCCATGTCGATCCGGGCGCATTCCTGAAGCAGTTCCATATCCCCCGCCAACAACTCGTCGAACTCCCACGGGGAGACTACGCCGATAAACTTCGCCCGGGCCTGTCCCAGACACGAGCGGAACAGCGCGCCGTTGTGCGTTCCCCCCTCTCCGCGCAACAATCCCGCCAGTCCATCCAGACAGACGATATTCTCCGGATGGCTTCCAAACTGGGCGAACACCGATTCGAGGATTTGCCGACTTTTTCCCGGCTCGGCATTGCGGCCATCGATCCACAGGAAGCGTCTCTCCCGCAGAAAGGGAATCTCCCCTCCGGCAGCTCGCCGCGCCAATTCCAGGACGAACGTCGTCAGCCCGATCCCGCGGGAACCGACGAGCAAAGCCAGGCGCGTCTGCCGCTGATACAGTCCCCTGGCCAGTCGTTCAAAACCCCCCTCCCAAGCCCCCGGCAGGCCGGTGGCCGGGTCCGTCGGAATGACGGCCGGCTCCAGGTGCCCCTGCGCCGCCAGAAACGTCAAATCGGCAAACGGGAGCGGGCCGAACCGCATCGGTTGCGGAGTGGATGGTTGTGTGGCGGTGGGCTGTGTGGTTGTCGATCGTGTGCTGGTCGATTGGGCAGTTGCTGATTGTCGAGATGTTGATTGTGCGGTTGTCGAGTGTTTGCCATTGGACTGCTCGCCTCCCACCTGTGCATCCATTGGTGGCGAGGCTGTCGATTGTGCGGCCACTGGCTGACCTGCCCCAATTGGTTGCATTGGTGGCGCGGCTGTCGGTCCTCCGTCCGCATACCGAGCGTTCCGGATCGCCCGAGCCAATTCGTTGACATATGCCGCAGTATCCAAGCCGCCGGCACACACGCCGATCGCCAGCCGCTGCACCACGTTCAGCGGCGCGAGCAACCCCCACACAGAATGCGAGGAGTCAATCAGCGGCGCTTCGACGACCAGGGCGCAGCGGGCCGCCTGCTCCAACCAGCCCAGCGCCTCGTCGCTCCAGCCCAGTTCCACCGCAGGTCGTTCCGCCGGATTGGGCTGCTGCCCCTCCACCACCGCCTGGACATGCAGCCGCAACCCCGCCGCTCCATCGAACAACCCCCGCCACACGTCTTCGAATTCCAATTTGTCGGACTGGCGCAGGATGGCATGGGCGATAGCATTTTCGACCAAAGCCAGACCTGTCGGGGTGAACCGTTCCGAAACGATCTGGCGCCGCACCTTGTCGAAAGGCAGCGGCACCGGTTCCGTGGCGCGCCGTAGACGAGTGCCGATCACCGCGTTCAGCCGCGCACGGTCCACGGTCAAAAAACCCTCCAGCGGCGACTCACCTGGCGTTCCCACCGACACCCCGGAAGTTCTCGGCGAACCGTCCGACTTCCGTTCCGCATTCTGGGCGGCGACCTCAACAATCCGCGGGATCAGCTCATCGAGCAAAACCTCCCAGGCAAGCAACTGCAACACCGGCCCTCCATCACGCAAACGGCGATCCACGGCCACGAGGACTTCCTCGGCGACTGCCGAACCGGCTCCCTCCCGTGGTTCGTGCTCTGGACCATCCACAACGGGAGCAGGAGCGCCCCACTCCAGGCCGGCGTGCAGTTCGTCAACCGCCGCCGCGTCCCTCAGAAGCGCCGTGACCAACCCCCTTCCATGCGGTTCGGCGCCGAAGACGGACCGGAACAGTTCAAGCGGGCTGTAGACACTGCCATGCGCGTTCAGCGCGGCGCTTAACTCGCCGACGAAAGATTGATTCCACTGACTCCGTGATTGTTTCATAAACCACCAGGCTGCATTTCATCCAGAGTTAAGCAGAAAATCGAAAGACACTTGCATTTCCAACTGAACCAGTTCGCAGTACTACGGACTGAGCAACTCACACCAATTCCTCTGAAATGAACTGGGCGTGCAGGAATCCCGGCAGTCCGGGAATCTCATCGATCGTCCGAACACTTGGGCACTGCCCATCCGAACGCATGACATAGACATCGCTTGGAATCATCCCCAAGAACATCAACCACAAAAATTCCGCCATTCCCACCTCATAGCGTACCAGAAACTGGCTCAATCCGGCCTCGACGCGGCGCGCTGCCACGGGGAGCCTTTCAGCTACGTCGTACGGGCCGGACGGCTCGCCGTCAGAATCCCACAGCAACGGAGTAGAAACTGACACGACGACTGACCATCGATCTGCCAAACCGCTTGAAAGTGGATCCCAGGTGAAGACGTTTCCGAAGTCGTCGCACCCCCAGGGTATCAGCCCGTCCGGATCTGGATACAAACGACAAGCAGCCGCCTCCGCTAAACTAAACAGCGAGTCCCGCCGAGCACGAATCGACTCGACGCACCGACCAACTGCCACATGCCAATTTGCCGACCCCAAGTCCAGTACACTCATTTTCGCGCTAAACCAAAAGTACCCGCTTCCAAAGCGCTGGCAAAATTCCACGTAGTCGCTGGGCAACTTGATTCCAACCTCGCGCAGGTTGTTTTCGATCACCGCACCGACGCCACCAACACGTCGTTCTGGCGGCGCAACGACTCCAGAAAGCCGCTCAACTGCGCTAATTTCTGTCATAATCTCTCCTAGCCCCTCTATTCACCATTGATCAGAACCATTCTATCGCCGCAAAATCAACAACCATCTCTCTGGCCTAATAGATTCATCTGCCAGACTTTTGGACAAATCGCACAGGTAGTCTGGCAGGTGAGCATAAGTAATTGTATACTCCGCAGGGATTCCATCCCGATAGTAGGCGAACAAGGAATTCTCCAGCACTCATCGGGAGTTCGAAAAAACAATTGTCTCCTTGGCCGGGAATTCCGCCATGGAGCATCACTACGACATTCCACAGATCCGCACTTCGGTCGGTGTTCGTCCAAAGCACAGCATTACCCATGTCGTCCGTCGCAAACGGAACCAATCCTCCGCGGGCAGGATGCCGTGCGAATCTCTCCTTCTCCGCACCCCCCGGGAGACTTTCAATTACATCCTGAATCCAACTAAGATCTCGTTCGACAAGCGACTCACGGCCCACCTCGAGCCCTTTCCATGCCGACCTGTCCAAAAAATTCGTCACAGTAAGCCAATATCCCCAGCATTGAAACCGCCCAAGTCCATATAGTCGCGAAAGGCGGAGCGCGTCCTGGGGTAGCGACAGCCCAAACTCCGTTTGTGCCTGGTTAAGGCCCTTTTCGTCAAGACGATCATCAAAGATCGGAACTGCTGGCGGCTGGACCAGATCGACAACTTTCTCTATCCACATACAAATGCTCCAAAACGACGGTTAACGGTGTTACGAATGTGCCGCGTGTTTTTACAAGACACGAATCAAACGAGTGTACTCCGCAAACACTCCCATCGAATATACTCCACTTGAGCACTCATCCTTAGTAGTCTGCGCAATTTACAGTTGTTTTGTCGCATTCCTCAGAGCCATGTTGTTCATAGAGTTGGGCGTCTTCAACATTCGTGACTACCGCAAACATGAAATGATTCTTCTTCTTGTTCTTTCCCGTGAAATTCGCTCGAATTACGACCTCCTCCGGAAGGAGCCTTGAAACTGGATCGTTGCTCGATGATTTACTATAGGCCATTTCGACGTGATAGGTAATACACATGTCACAGTCTTTTGCCAATTTCTTAATCCTTGTCTCGCAGGCCAACATTTTCGGATTATTTGCACGCCTGAACAATGGGACTAGGTTTGTCAGGTCATTGTTTGGGCCGCCGAGTGATGCAGCAATGATGTGCCCCTTAACGATGGTTCCTGTCGATACGTTCCCAGTAACCGCTTCCCACCAACGAAATGTTGTATTGAAGCTGGTCGTTGCAGCTCCTGTCGTGGATGCATTGACGACGATCGTTGCACCCATGTTGCGAATCTGGCCCGTGTACTTCGTTCCGCCAAACGAGTACTCAATGTCTGTCTGCTGTGGGTGTTTTCGAAACTGACTCCCACTCGGAGGCGCTTGGCCGACAGGACAGCTTCCGGAGGCATTTCCTCCCGTGGCAAATGTCCGATTAGCTCCAGTCTGGGAGCCCGCGGAGCAGCCGCAGGGGTTGAATCCCATCATCGCTGGTATTTTTTCGTACACTCGCTTGAGTTTCTCCCAGGCGAAATTGAAGAACTTTGCGACAAGCTTGGCCACGCCGATGCCGACCTTCGCAAACGCGCGCTTGATCCAACTGAGAAACGGCCAACCGATGGCTGATGCAAAGAGACCAACGGAGAACGCCAGCGTGCTCACAAGAAATGAGCGCATTCGCTCTGAAATCAAGCCTTGGATTCGGTCGCCGCCATCTGATTCTAACGCCAGGTCGCACAACTCATTGAATTTGTCAATGAGCGACTTGATCATGGCAATTTTGTCAGCGATATAGCGACCAATGTCGTAGAGTGCCTTGAGCGCTCTGACGACTCCACCAATGGGCACTGCCAATGTGCCTATGATGTTTGAGAGCACTGCCTTGATTACTTCTCGGATGATCTCAGATAGGAGTTGCGGAACTTCTTCAAAGATCATCCAGGGCCAGCGGCAACTAACCCCCTTGTGCGGTAAGGACTTCCACGAGGAATTTCGCGTTCCATCCACATACACGGCGTCTCATGGCCACGGTTTGCTTGTCTTTGTGTTGCTTTAGGAGTGACAG
>JBJXGA010000382.1:0-5009 GCA_046152955.1 Planctomycetales bacterium
ACTATGAACCCGCCGCCTAACTCACTGACCCCCGCCACCCACTGGGCACTCTGTTTGTCCGCCTGCGTGCTCCTGACCGGCGGCGTTTCCAACCGCGTGGCAGCCGCCGAGAGCTGGATGTTCGCCACGCCGGAACCGTTGCCTGCTCCCATCAACCTGCCCTGCCACGAATCCCTGGCTCCCTGGGTCTCCCCCAACGGTCTGACCTTGTATTTCACCTCCGACCGTCCCGGCGGTTTCGGGAAGTATGACATCTGGGTCTCCGAAAGAAGTTCCACCGACGCGCCGTGGGGGGAGCCGGTCAATTTGGGACCGACCATCAACACCGATGCCCCGGATGGACTCCCGACACTCTCCGCGGACGAGCTGACTCTCTACTTCTCGGACGGGACCATAGATCAATGGACGCCGCGAAGCGGCACGCGGGGTGACATTCAACTCTGGATGTCCACCCGGGCGACCCGGCAAAGTCCGTGGGAACCGCCTACCGTCGTGGGGCCGCCGGTGTACAGCGGATCCGGCGATACTTATCAGAGCCTCTCCTCGGACGGTCTGTCGATGTACTTTACCAGATATGGCCCTGAGCAGGGATACTTCGTCGCCCGGCGAAATTCCGTGACGGAACCCTGGCTGGCCCCCACGCGCCTCCCGTCCACCATTAATCAAGGGACCTGGTACATTTCTTCTTTTGTCTCCGCCGACGACCGACACTTGTTTTTTGATTCGAATCGCTCAGGCTCACGCGGCATGAGTGACCTCTGGGTGGTGACGCGGGCTTCGGCGACGGACCCGTGGACGAAGGCTGCGGTCAATCTAGGCACCCAGGTCAATACGTCTTTCTTGGACATAAATCCCTGGGTTTCCGCTGATTTCCCGAATCTGGGATCGTTCATGTTGTTCGCCCGAAATAACTCCACGAGCCTGGAGGTTCAGAGCTCCCGAATCTTCGGGACCGATGTCATTCCAAACCTCATTGTACAAAGGTCTTCGAACCTGACATCCTGGACTCCAGTGGTGGCGACCTTCACCAAGTTATCGGCGAATACCATCCAGAGCGAAGTGTCCGTCCTTTCGAACTCCACCCAGGCGTTTTATCGAGTCGTCAGTATTGCGGGAGGCAACCGCACTGTGAAAATGGAGTCGTCCGAGCGAGTGGGGAGCAAAATCCGCCTTCGCTACACCTGGACGGAATAGGGGTTTGACTAACCACGGCCAAGCGCTGGTGGCAATTCGCCCGCGCCTGGCTGAGGGTGGAAATGCGCCGGAACTGAGTCGAATTTAAGGGAATCGTACCGTGAATTGTCGAGCGCCGAAACAGGGGCAATTGCGAGGTCAGACGATGGTCATCCCGCCAGCGCCGGAGAAAAAAGACCCCTCTCGCGGCGCGCCGCCGAACTCAACCCGGGACACACAGATTCCTTCGCCCGGGCTATCGATCCCCACGCGCTACCAGGAACCGCCGAAACGAAACTTGCTTTCGGAGCGTGCAACGCCTCACCCTTTTACGACATGAACCCATCCCGCGAAGAAGCTCTGTTTGCCCTGGCGTTGGAAAAGCCGGCGGAGAAACGCGCCGCATTTCTGGACGCCGAATGCGAAGGCGATCCGGCCCTGCGCCAGCGCCTCGAAGCCCTGCTCGCCGCGCACGAGGAGCCGGAGTCGCTCGCCGGGCCTGACAAGTGGCTGCGACTCGACGACGAAGCCGCGCCGGCGGAACAAGTCGGTTCCCAGGTGGGGCGCTACAAGTTGCTGGAGAAACTCGGCGTCGGCGGGTTCGGCGAGGTTTGGGAGGCGGAGCAGACCGAGTCGGTTCGGCGGAGGGTGGCGCTGAAGGTCATCAAGCTGGGCATGGATACCCAACAAGTCGTCGCCCGCTTCGAAGCCGAACGCCAGGCACTGGCGATGATGGATCACCCGAACATCGCGAAGGTGTTCGACGCGGGCACGACGGAGTTGGGCCGTCCCTACTTCGTGATGGAACTGGTGCGCGGGATCAAGATCACCGAGTACTGCGACCAGGCTAATCTCAGCACGAAGGACCGGCTCGATCTGTTCATCAGGGTTTGCCAGGCCATCCAGCACGCGCATCAGAAGGGGATCATCCATCGCGACATCAAGCCGTCGAACATCCTCGTCACGCTGCACGACGGCGTGCCGGTGCCCAAGGTGATCGACTTCGGCATCGCCAAGGCAACAGAAGGCCGTCTTGCGGACGCGACGATTCACACGCAGTTGCACCAGTTCATCGGCACGCCGGCCTACATGAGCCCGGAGCAGGCAGCGATGAGCGGGTTGGACATTGATACGCGCAGCGACATCTACAGCCTGGGCGTGTTGCTCTACGAACTGTTGGCCGGCAGCACGCCGTTCGATGCGAAAGAACTGATGTTGCAAGACATCGACTCGATGCGGAAAACGATCAAGGAGAAGGAACCGCAACGCCCGAGCACGCGCTTGGCGACGCTCGGAGCCGATCAACTCACGACCACGGCTGAGCGCCGTTCTGCCGACAGCTCGAAACTGCTGCACCAGCTCAAGGGCGATCTGGACTGGATCGTGATGAAGTGCCTGGAGAAGGATCGCCAGCGCCGCTACGACACGGCCAACGGTCTCGCCGCCGACTTGCAGCGGCATCTGGAAAACGAGCCGGTGCTCGCTCGTCCGCCCAGTCAGCTTTACCGGCTCCAGAAGATGGTGCGCCGGAACAAGGTGGCCACCGTCGGGGTCGCCAGCGTCGCGTTGGCCCTGGTCCTGGGTCTGGGACTCGCGACGGCGGCGTTGCTACGCGAGCGGGCCGCACGGGAGCGGGAGCGCACGCAATCCGTCCGGGCGGACACCGTGACGACCTTCATCGACAGCCTGGTGTCGGACCAGTTGCCCTCGCTGCTGCAGCAGGGGAATGTCCGGGGTGCGCGCGAGTTGATCAGCAAGGCGGATGCGCTGGCTTCCTCCTCCCTGTCCAATGCCCCGGCTGCTGAACTCAGGCTGCGTTGGAAATTGCGTGCTTCCCTTGTCGATCTAAACGTTGCTCCGAAGGTTTTGGAGCAGTCGGTAATGATCAACCGGCTCCTGCCCAGGGTCCCCGACGACCAACTCCCCATTCCGCGCGACGAGATAAGGATTCATGTTTCTGCAACCCGCCTTTGGGCGGGCGACGAGCAGATTCTGAAGCAGGAGCAGGCCGTGAAGGAGTTGGAAGGCCAGTTGGAAGGCCTCTATGCGGAGTTCATGGGTCGGAAACCGCCCGCCAAAAATTTCGCTGCAAGTTGCAGGTTCTATCAGGCAGAATGGTTCTGGTTTAACAGCAAGACGAAGGAAGCGGAGGCGGCGATCGTGGAAGCCCACAAACTGCTCCACGAACTGCTCCCTCAAGCCCCGGCCTCTGCTTCTTTGGGGCTCCTGGTGGCGGCCAAATACGTTGAAATCCTGGGACCCGCGCGGGCCGGGCAGGTCGCCCGTGAATACCTGGGGAACCCAGGATACCTTCACCGGGAGGTTCGGGCCCAATACCTGAAGCTGGTTGCGGAAATGAGCAACTCCCTGTGCCGGCAGGGCCATTTCGAGGTTGCGAGCAAGATGCTGGGAGAGCAACGCCAGTTGCTGGAGACACGCGGCGGTTCCGCGACAGATCTGGTCCGGCTGGATGCGCTGCGCGGGGCGGTCCTGGCCCGCTCAGGAAATGCCCGGGAAGCGTTGCCAATTCTCGAGGCGGTGGCCACCAGTCCGCTTTCCGATGTCCTGGATTGGTACAACGCCGCCGTCGTTGCCAACTTCACCGGCGACCAGGATTCCTACAAGCGACTCAGGCGAATCTGTTATCTCCGCTTCACCTCGACCGCCGAGGGGAACGCCGCGGGCCTTGTGGTGGCCGGGCTGTATCAACAGCCCATGAACGAGGACACCCAGGCCATAGCGCGTGCCTTGATGGGCCGGGCCGACGACGGTTCGCGCTTCATGAATTTCCAAGTACCCTCCATCAGCGCAGTCCTGGCCTATCGTGAAGGTCACTTCAGCAAAGCCCGGGACCTGCTGGACCAATTCCTTGCGACACCCAGTTCCCGGCCGGGGGGCCGGGATATATTGGAGGATCCAGCCCAGCTGGCTGGATCAAGGTTTATGCGGGCGATGATTTGCGCCGAACTCGGGGACAAGGAGGAGGCCGAGCAGGACTTCTCCCTGGCCCTCGGCCAGTTGAAGCGGGCCTTTTGGGACAAGCCCGGGCATGACCGCGGCGGCGGGGGGCCCTGGGTTGAGCCTTGGGTTAAAACGTATCAAGCGGAATCGAGGCAGCGCGAAGCGGAAGCGCTGTTTAAGGACAAAGGCATCCCCCTGCCCGAGCCGGAGGCGAAGTGAAAATGATAGGAATTTGCTTTCGGGGGCCGGCGTTCGGATCGGGTGGTCGGGTCATGGGGGGAGGGGGTGGGATGGGGTGGGATGGGGTCTGTCATCAGCCCACCCTCCCCCCGCTCCGCTCACCCCCCATCCCCAGCCCCCATCCCCATCCCCATCCCCAGCCCGCTGCCGGAGCCCCTGGGAATAACGGAAATGACGCGAGTGATGTTCTCGTTCTCCTGAAATGCATTGATGAACAGTGTCCATAATCGCATTTTCGTCAATAAAATTCATTCTCCATTCATTGTTCCGGCGCGGCACGAGAGAACGAAAACGAAGGGGCGAGAGAAGCGGGGCGAGCGTACACCCCTTCCGCACCCCCCCCTCGCCGTCGCGACGGCGCCTCCGAAAGCGGCTGCGTGCAGCCGCACTCGTGCGCTGCCGAGCAGCGTCCTCTTCTGGGGTGGGAGACCCCGGCCGCAGGCTTCCGTTGGGCCTGCGAGAACTTTGAAGAAACTGCGTCGCTGCGAGGCGGCGTGGGGAGCAACGGAAAGAACTAGATCGACCGCAATGACAAGTGAACACGATTCGGCCTTGGTAGCAGCGACGAGCCTGCGAGTGAAACGGCGAAGTCCGTTCGACGAGAGTCGGGCGCCTCTCTGCGCAAACACGGGAGC
>JBJXGA010000386.1:0-18843 GCA_046152955.1 Planctomycetales bacterium
ATCGAAAGTCCAAACATGGGCCTGCCCGTCGATCAATGGGAACGACTGAAGGTATTTTCTGGTAGTGATTTAGAGCGCCGTCGCTGAGCCCGCCCTCAAAACCGATGACCCATCAATCCAGTCTAATATATCGGCCGGGGGGCCACAACTGAGCGGCTGGAGTGTGCCCAAATTCCCTGGCAGGCCCTCCGACGTAGCCGCATTCGCCAGAATGTGGGTGATCGCTGCTCCGCCCACGTTCTGGCGAACGTGGCTACCGCCAGGATTCAAGCACTGTTTGGAATCCGTTCTCAGGGCTCCAGTCGTAGCTCCATTCGGCGGAAGCGCACTTCGAACGGTCCGCCCGAATGGAGTTGCAGGGCAATGATCCCCTGCCGCGCTCCGGCGTCGTCCTCCAGGTCGACGCACCGTTGGCCGTTAATAAACGTCTGAATTCGGCTCCCCCTGGCGACGATTTCATAGCGATTCCATTCTTCCTGGCGGACGTGCTCTTCGCCCGACTCGTTCCAGAGCAGCGCTCGGCCATGTTCTTCATACAGCTTGCCCCACCAGCCGGCGCCGATGTCCGCCTGATACCCTTTGACTTCCCCCTCGGGGAGCTTCTCGCTGCGGAATTGAATCCCGCTGTTCCCCGCGTCGGGCGTCAATTTGACCTCCAGCGACAGACGAAAATCTCCCAGCAGCAGGTGATTGCTTAGAAACTCATTCCGCCGGAGTCCCTGGCTGGTCCCGACGATCTCGCCATTCTCCACTCGCCACAGCTCGGGGTTCCCCTGCCAGCCGTCGAGGTCTTTGCCGTTGAAGAACGTCGCCACGTTGTCGAGGGTGGCCTGCATCGGCACCTGCCGCGGCGCGGCTAGATACCCGACCAGCGCCCGCACCTCGGCCTCGCTGAGCGCCTTCAGGAGATCGTCGGGCATCATCGATTTTTCCCCTTGGACCATCGAGTCGATCTCGTCGCGGGGGATGACGATCGTCTCGTTGGCCGTCACCACGGTGACGGCGTTTTGCGTCTCTTCTTTCACCAGTCCGGTGATCACCCTTCCGGCAGCCGTTTCGATGACGTGCGGTATGTAGTCCTTCCCCATCACGGCCGAAGGATCCAGGACGTTGGAGAGCAGATAGTCGAGATTTCCCCGATTCGATCCTGTCAGTTCCGGTCCCACTTTGCCTCCCGATCCGAACAGCGTGTGGCACTGCTGGCAGACTTTTGCAAAGACTGCGCGCCCCAGCGGAAGTTCTTCGGGGGAGGCGCGATCCGTTCGCAGACGTTGCGTGTACTCGGCGATCAGCCGGGCTTTGTCCTCGGGAGAATCGCGGAGCACACCCCAGACGGCGACGATCTGTTCATCGAGCGCTTCATTCTTCAGATTGCGCAGTTGCCGGACTCCATCCGCCGACAGTTCCACCGCCGCAATCCGTTTGTCCCCGATCGCGTCCAGCAACGTCCGTGCGAATCCGACGCGCGACGACAACGTCGCCAGGGCGTCCCGTTTTTCTGCCGCGCTAAACTCCGCAAACCGTTCCAGGATCGCCGCCGGCGTGGCGGGATCGTCATAAGCTGCCAAACCGCGGAGCGCGGCCCCCCGCACTGCCGGTTCATCGAGCAGCCCGCGCAAAGTCTCAGGGAGTTGCGGATCGCGCGACGCCAGCAAGGTCGCCAGGTAGTCCAGACGCTGCTCGGGATTCTGTTGGCCATCCGCCAGCAGTTCCCGCATCCGCCGTTGCGCTACGGGATCGCCGAATGTGACCGACAGCGAAAAGGCCAGCGTCCGCACTTCCGGCTCGGCCTGGGCCAGTTTCTTTGCCGCCTCCATCCAACCGGCCGGCATCGGCACCTGCCGCCGACCGCGGAGCGACTGCCGCATCCCCTGCAGGATCCCCCGCTGGGTTTCGACATCTCCCTGGTCCAGTCGCGAGACGAGCAGTCCCAGCGCCTCGGGAGTGCCGATCGCGGCAATCCGGCGGAACATCAATTCCTGCACGAGTGGCAGGTTTCCCCCCGTGGCCAACTCGTAGGCACGATGCATGTCGAGCGCCGCCAGCGGCTCGGCAGCGTACCAATAGAGTAGCGGCAGGTTGTGATCCTGCGCGTCGGCTCCCTGTGCCAACAGTCCCACGAGGATGTCCCACCGCTGTTCCAGAGGAATCCGCTGCAAGCCTGAGGCGATGAACCGCCGCACGACGGGGGACTCGTCTCCCCGCGACATGGTCATCAGCGCGTCGAGCAGCTTATCGGTCGGCTGCTCGGTTTCCAGGGCGAGTTGGATCCCCCAGCCGCGAACGTGCGGATCGTCATCGCTGAGCACCTTCAGCGTTTCGGCTTCTGAGAGTCCTCCGGTCACGTGCAGCCCCCACAGGCCGCGGAGACGGCGGGTGGGGTCGGCATGCCGAAAGGCCAGCATCGCCAGCGCGGGGCGCGTGGCGCGATCGAGGCGCTTTGCCACGGCCCGTTCCTGGAGAATCCGCCGCCCCTGCCGCACATACCAGTCGTTTTGCGACAGTTGCGCCTCGACGAGTTCACGGTCGGACAGCGACTGCAAGTTGACCGCCAGCGGTTTGGCGTCGCCATAGCTGATCTTGAAGATGCGGCCGTTCGAGCGATCGTGGCCGTCGTTCTCCCGGTGATGGCACTGGTTCTTGTCGTACCAGTCAATGAGATACACGTTGCCGTCCGGTCCGCTGCGCAGGTAGAGAATCTGCGACCACAGATCGTTGGTCTTACAGAAGTCGGGGGCGCCGTCCCCCACGTATCCGGAACCGGCCGGTTCCAACAGGTCGAGGTTCAGCCGCGCCCCGTGGATGTTGTTCATGAACAATTGATTGCGGTACGCCGTGGGCCAGGTTCCCCCCAGATAGATCATCGCCCCGGCATGCGCGTGCCCTCCTCCCTGGGCGTCCGACTTGGCGCGATCCGCTTCGTTCCATTGATTGCCGATCCAGTGGCGATGTTTGGCGATCGTCGGGATGTCGGCATACGTGAATTCCTGGAAATGCTCCCCCGCCTGGCGCTGGTAGCGCCCTCCCTGAATGATGTGAAACAGGTGCGGAATGACGCAGCAGGTGAGGAAACAGTCTCCCTGGTCGTTGAAATCGACCCCCCAGGGATTGCTCGTCCCCCAGGCGAAGACCTCGAATTCTTCCCGCACGGGGTGATACCGCCAGATGCCGGCGTTGATCGGCGTCCGGTCCTGTTTGGGAGTCCCCGGCTTCCCCACCCGGGAATGGGTAAACACTCCGTGGCAGCCGTACAGCCAGCCATCCGGGCCCCACACAAACGAATTGAGCGTCTCGTGCGTGTCTTCATAGGCCCAGCCATCCAACTTCACTTCGGGGGGACCGTCCGGCCGGTCGTCACCATCCCGATCGGGAATGAACAACAGATCGGGCGCCGCGCCGACCCACACGCCGCCAAACCCCACCTCCAGCCCGCTGACCAGGTTCAGTTTTTCGGCAAACACCGTCCGCCGATCGAACTGGCCGTCGTTGTCCTGGTCTTCAAAAATCACGATCCGGTCGCGCGCCTCGTCGTCCGGGACGCGGACCGGATAAGCATACGCCTCGGCGACCCACAACCGGCCCCGATCGTCGATCGTCATGGCGATCGGCTGCATCACATCCGGTTCGCCGGCGAAGGCCGTGGCGCGGAACCCCTCGGGAAGGGTCATGGCTCTGGCCGCCTCGGCGGGGGAGACCCCGGCAAACTCCAGCAGGTCCGCCGGCTGCGCGGCGGCGCCGCTGAATTTGGGTTTGCTCTCGTACAGGCGAAAATCGTCGAAGTTCAGATGTCCCCAGCCGTCGCTGGATTGGTCCACTAGGCGAATGAAGATCTCCTTGCCCAGTTGGGCCGACAGATCGACGACCACCCGGTGCATGTTCTCGCTGTTTCGGGCCGACGTCTTATAGAAGGGACGGCCCGTTTCCTGGCGGACCAGTTCAACGCGGGTCGCGTCGTTGGAGCCCCCCCCGATCAGGAATGCGGCAAAGGGGTGCGTGACTTTGAACGGCGCCGAAGAGAGCGTTCCCTGCGGCCCGTCGCCGTCGGGATTCTCGTACGTCCCGACCCAAAACTCGCCCGCATGTTCGCTCCGCATGTCGTTGCGGCGGGCAAAGACGGCATCCCCTTTCACCGGCTGTTTGCGAAACGCCTCTCCTTCAGCCCTCCAGTCGGTGAGATCCCCCCGTTCGAAATCCAGATTGAGCGGCTGGCCATCCACCCCGCGCGGCAGAATTCCAACCGGCCCGTCGACACGCTCCTTCCGCCCCGATTCATCGGCAGCCAGCACAGCCAGCGGGACCAGAGCGACGAGCAACAGAGTGCAAAGCGAGCGCATAACCTGACTCACGATTCCGGAGGGTTGAGACGTGTCGGGCCGAAGAGACCGGGCCAAAAGAACCAGAGTATCCGACAGGTGGTGGAAAGTCACGAACGGGAACCGGGTTCGGGCAGGAGTGAGGTCTGATCTTCGCTCATCGACACCTCTCCTGCTGCTGGGACGGAAGCAGCCGGAGTAGATTCGGAGAGATTATCTCGGCACTCCGCCGCGGAGCCGGCCCCCGCGGAGTACTTTTGTGGCAGGTGATCGAGCCGGCGAACGGATCGGCGTATCCCGGCCGGTCAGCACAAAAAAAATGCCCCGATCCACATTCCCGCCATGGGAACCAGTATGGCGAGCCGATCGCCATTTTGAGAAACTCGTAGCCTCTTTTCCGAAACGGCATGTCTCGGACTTCGTGAAACGGCAGTTCTATTCCTGGAGGAGATTTGCCCCAGGAGATTGTGGTGTCGCAGTTGCCGAGTATTCTCAAACTGCTCGAACAAGCCCGACTGGGTGATGCCGGTGCCATCGATGCGCTCTTTGCACAGGAGCGGGAGCCGCTGCGCCGCGCCGTCGCATTGCGGCTCGATTGCCGCCTGGCCGCCCGGTTCGACGCGTCGGACGTGGTGCAGCAAACGCTGCTCGAAGCGGCGCGGAGATTGCCCACGTATCTCGAAGAAGGACAGATTTCCTTTCCGCTGTGGCTGCGGGGGTTGGCCCGCGACAAGCTGATCCAGTTGCACCGCCGGCATATCCGGGCCGAAAAACGCGCCGCGATCCGCGAGTTGGCCCCTCTGCCGGCCGATTCTTCGGCTGCCTTTGTGCGCGGCATGCTGGGGCGCGAAGCCGCGCCCAGTCAGGCGGCAATGGCTGCCGAGTTGGCTGACGGGTTGCGGACAGCGATCGGTCGACTCGACGACGACGAGCGCGACCTCATTCTCTGGCGACATTTCGAGCAGCTTTCCAATCAGGACGTCGCGGCGATCCTGGGAATCAACGCGGCGGCGGCGAGTAAACGGTACGTGCGGGCGCTGGAGCGACTGCGCGTCACTTTGTTGTCACTGGGTATTGCGGATGCGGGATAAACAACACATCGACCACATCGCACGGGGGCGGCACGAATACGGCCCCACCGATGCGACACAAGGGGAACTGCGCCATGCCTGACGATTCGCTGCTCCTGGGTCAACTGGCCGACGAGTTCACCTCCCGCGTGCGCGGTGGAGAGCTGCCGGAGGTTGAGGAATATGCGTCGCGGCACCCTGGCCTGGCGCCCCGCATCCGCGAGTTGTTTCCCACGCTGATGCTGCTCGAAGGTTTTGCGGGAGCCGGCGCCCAGCGGACGTCGGCGCCGGCGCCGACCATCGCTCCCGGAACGGTCTTCGGCAATTATCGCATCGATCGCGAACTGGGGCGGGGTGGCATGGGGGTCGTCTACGAGGCGGTCCATCAGGCGCTGGGAAAACGCGTGGCGCTGAAAGTTCTGCTGTTGCCATCGACGCAGTCTTCGGAGCAACTTGAACGCTTCCTGCGGGAAGCCCGCACCGCCGCCTCGTTGCACCATACGAACATCGTGCCGGTGTTCGATGTGGGGCAATCCGGGGGCGTACCGTATTACGCGATGCAATACATCGAAGGCGAGGGGCTCGATCGCGTGATTCGCGGACTGTCGGCGGACGGCTCGAAAGCAGAATCGACTCCTGCGGATCCGCTGGGACCGACCCTCACGCCGGAAGCGGGTGCCGAATTCCACGCGGCGTTGTCCGACCTGGCCTCAAGCAGCGCGACGCCAGGTATTGCCGGCGGGGGGCGAGGTGAAGTCCAGGGTGTCGGCCACCCGCCTGTCCCCGGTGCGACGACACCACGCGGGCGCTTGTCCTGGGGCGAGTACTTCCGCTGGACGGCCGACTTGGGGATCCAAGCCGCCTCTGGAATCGCGCACGCCCACCAGCGGGGGGTCATCCATCGCGACATCAAACCGTCGAATCTGATCCTCGATTCGCAGGGAGTGCTCTGGATCACGGACTTCGGCCTGGCGCGCCGGATGGATGATCCGGGGCTGACAAAAAGCGGTTCGCTGCTCGGAACTCCACGGTACATGAGCCCCGAACAGGCGGCCGCCGCACAGCATCCGATCGATCATCGCACCGACATCTATAGCCTCGGGGCCAGTCTGTACGAGTTGTTGGCCTGTCGTCCGGCGTTCGAAGGGGCCACACCAATGGAGGTCGTGATTCAGATTCTCGACCGCGAACCGGTGTCCCCACGGAGATTGAATCCGGCAGTGCCCGCAGACCTGGAGACGATCGTTCTGAAAGCGATGGCGAAGCGCCCCGAAGATCGCTATCAGACGGCGGCCGAAGTCGCCGACGACCTGACGCGCTGGCTGCATGTCGAACCGATCCGAGCCCGGAAAATCGGCCCGATGGGTCGAACCGTGCGATGGTGCCGGCGCAACCCTGCGGTGGCGGCATTGCTGGCGACGGTGGCTGCGTTGCTGATCACGATCGCCGTCGCCTCATCGCTGACAGCCGTCAGTATGCGCGAACTGGCGATCAAGGAACGCAGCGCCGCCAGCGATGCAGAACGCGCGCGGCAGGACGCACAGAACGCACTTCTCGCTGAAGAGCGAGCCTTGGCCAACGAACGCGAAGCCCGGGGGCGGGCCGAAGCTGCGAAGGAGCAGGCACACGAACAGCGTCTGCTGGCCGAAACAGCGCGTGAACAGGCCGATCAGCAACGCCGGCGTGCCGAGACCAGCCATGAGCTGGCTCAGGACCATCTGGCACGCAGCCTTTACGAGCAGGCCCATGCCCTCAATACATCGCGGCAAACGGGTCGGCGCTGGCTGGCGCTGGACCGGCTGCGGGAGGCCGAATTGCTCCGCGCCCGTGTGCGCCCGGTGGGCGCAGCGGCGGATCTTCCTTCCCACGACACTGACCCGCAACCCAGGCTGCCATCGCGAGTCGAGCTGCGGAGCGAGGCCTTGGCGGCCCTACTGGGATTGGACGGCCGTGTGCGTCGCGGATCGGAATTGGGAACAATCAGTATCCGTGTGCCGGCGGTCAGCGGCAACGGGCGCTGGCTGGCGGTCGAGTGGATCGATGCCCGTAACGGAAAGTCGGGCGTGCGCCTCATCGACCTGGCAGGAGAATCGGAAGAGCGTCGCCTGGAATTGCCCAAAACGGCGTTTGCCAGTCTCGCCCTCGATGAGACCGGCACGCGCCTCGCCACGGCGACGATGACGGGAGTCACGATCTGGAGTGTGCCGTCCGGGGAGCATTTGGAATCGCTGGCATGGCCCGCGGACAACGACGACAAAGGGACTGTCCCGCCGCGCTTCACGCTCCCCGGAGACACGTACGTTGTGTTCGCCCCGGATCGCACCCGGATTGCGGCGATCCGGTCCATTCGCAAACCCCCGGCAGCGAATGGTCAGATTGCGGCCGGGCTCGATCGGCAGGCCGTCGCCTGGGATCTCAGGCCAGGCGGCGAAGCGCGGGTCTTGGCGCGCGGGAACCTTCCGGCGGTGGCCCTTGCCTTCAGTCCCGATGGCAAGTCGCTGGCGTTTCCCTCAAGTGCATCGAGTGTCTCGCTGTGGAACAGCGAAACCGGCGAATCGTCGTTCGAGATTTCGCCGCCGGCGATTTTGACCGGGCCATTGGCGTTTGCGGCGGGCAATCGCCTTCTGGCCGTCGGAGCCCGATTCGATGGAACCGACCGGGGAGCCGTGATGCTGTGGAATTTCGACGAAAATCGCGAGGTGCAACGCATCGAATCGTCGGCGTTCCCGTTCGGTTCCGCTCTGGCTGCCTCACCTGACGGCGGTCACCTCGCCTGCGGCGGCATCAGGGGAGAAATCCGCGTGTTCGGTTTGACCAAGGGAAACGAGGCGCTGCGGCTGGAGGGGGGACATATCACGCCGATCACTTTCGTGCAATGGGCCCCCGACGGTCGGGGATTGATCTCGGTCGCGATGGACGGTTCGGTGCGACAGTGGGAACTGTCCCTGGAGACGCCGCATCGCGAGATCGACATGGGAATGGCGGGCGCCAGCGGACTGGCCTTCAGCCCCGATGGAAGACGGGTGGCAGTCGCTCCCTTGTCAGGGAACCCTTCCGTCAGTTCCGGCGGTGCGTCCGCGACTGGCGTCCAGTCAATCAAACTGATTGATCGCGCCACCAGTCGGGTGGACCGGGAATGGCCCTGGCCGGACTTAATGCAAGGTCTGGTGTTTCGCGGGGACGGCCAAAGACTGGCAGCGTTTTCAAGCCGGCTGGCGGTGGCCTGGGAGCTGGAAAGCGGACGGGAAGTCGCTCGATTTGAATGCCTGAAACCGGCGACGGAAGAGTCGCTGCAGTCGTGCGGATTTGGGGGAGACGGAAACTTGTTGGTGACGCGAATCGTCGGCAAGGAGCTGACCGTTGTGGATGCCCCCACGGGGAACGTCGTGTGGCAACCGCCCGCTGTGGCAGGCATCCAAATGGGGTTCCTCAGTCCCGATGGGAAACTGATTCTGGGACTGCCGAAACTAGACATTAAGCCAAAGCCCTGGCATCTCTGGCAGCTTCCCGAGGGGACAGAAGCGGGCGAATTGTCGGGGTTGGGGGCTACAAACGCGGCAGCGCCCATTTTCAGTACTGATCGTCGATGGATGGCCATCGGATATCTGAGCATGGACATTGGCGCACTGCGGCAGCCGGTCGCACCAGGGCAAGGGAAATCTGCGGACTACGGATTGGCCTTGTGGGATCTGTCGGCTGCGCAAGTTCACCTGGATGTGCGCGGGTCGAATGCCCCGTCGGCGGCTGCGATCAGCAATGACAGCCGATTGTTGGCGATCGGATACGTCGACGGCCGGGTCGAACTCTGGGACATTCCCCTCTGCAAAAAAATTCTGGAATGGCGTGGCTCGACCGATCAGGTGACGAAACTGGCATTCACTCCCGAGGGCACGGCGTTGGCGCGGTGCGATGCGAAGTCTTCCATGCTGCAACTGCTCGAAATCGCCACTCTGCGACGGGAGTTGGCTGCTTGCGAACTGGATTGGTGAGACAGCTGGCACGGCTGTGCACTTTAACGCCAGGCCTGCCTGCTGCGGTGCCCGTTGGAGCGCATTCTTGCTGTCCGCCTCCCGACAGCATATCGTGGGTGGTGGTTTCAATCAGCGCGGTCCCATTCTCTCGCCGCGAACGACTGGATAGGTGTTTCATGGCTTCGACGTCCAACGGCGGATGGTTCGGGGGGGCTGGCCTTCCGCGGGCGGTTCTATTCCTCTTGTGGCTGCTCTGCCTGATCGCGACTGGTCGCTCGACCGCGGCTGAGGACTTGACCGGCGACCGATTGTACGACCCTGGACGGCTGTGCGAGATCGCGATTGTAGTTCCGGAGGCCGATTGGCGCACGCTGCGGCTACAAACGCGGGACTTTCGCACGGCCTTCACCGATCCGCAGGAAAAACCCTTCACCTACTTCAAAGCCGACATCACCATCGATGGAGTGCCGATCGGGTCGGTGGGGATTCGCAAGAAGGGATTTCTCGGTTCGCTCGACGATCGGTTTCCGTCGCTCAAAATCGACTTCAGCCAGTTCGCCTCGCAGGATCCCATCCCTGGGCTTGAGACCCTCACGCTCAACAACAACAAACAAGATACCTCGCTCGTCAGTCAGTTGCTCACCTATCGGCTGTTCAACGCCGCCGGGATTCACGCCCCCCGCGTGGGCTTTGCCCGTGTGACCGTCAACGGCGAATATCTGGGGGTCTACACCAACATCGAGTCGATCGGCAAGCCGTTTCTCAACCGCCACTTCGGCGAGAGTTCCGGGAAATTGTATGAAGGGACACTGGCCGATTTTTACCCCAGCGCCCTCGCAAATCTGGAGCTCAAGATCAATCGCAGGGAGCCCGACTCCGGAACCACAATGCGCTTAGCGCAACTGCTGGCGTCGAAGGAGCCGCTGGTGCTGGAGGAGGTTGAGAAGCTGGTCGATGTCACCCCGTTTCTACGGTACTGGGCGCTCGAAGGTCTGCTGGCGTTCTGGGACGGCTATTGCAACAACCAGAACAACTTCTGGGTCTATGAACAGGGAAACGGCAAGCTCTTCTTCATGCCCTGGGGGGCCGACATGGCCTTCGCGGGGGGGAAAGGATTCCTAGGTTTCGGTGGAGTCGTGGTCTACGGCGAGTCAATGCTGGCCAATCGCCTCTACCATACCGAGGGAATGCCCGAGCGCTATCGCGAGACGATGCAGGAATTGCTGGAAACGGTGTGGCGCGAGCCAGAACTGCTGTTGGCCATCGACAATGTCACCGCATTGGTTGGCGATCATTTGCACCAGCGACAATCGAATGCCAAACGTGAGATGCAATCGGTTCGCAAGTTCATTTCAACCCGGCGCGATGTGGTGACCCGGTTGCTCAAGAAGTGGCCCGCCGAGATCCCGGGTGAGCCGCGCAAGCCGGTGTACAACGTGCCGATCGGCGCCGTGACCGGAACCTTTACCACCCGCTGGGCAGACACTCCTCCCGACAACCCGCTGGAGAACGGCGCGGCGGAGCTGCGGATGACGATCCGGGGCAAAGAGGTCGCCTTCGAGAAACTGGGAGTCAGCGCCCAGCCCGCTCTCCCATCGCCATTTGGCAACCCTGCGGGGCCTCCCCCTGGACCGCCGGGAGCCGTGGCCCCCAATCAAAAAGATGCCTCAGCGCCGGCGCCTGCCGCCAACCAACGCGAGCCAACTCCGGTGCCGGCGTCGATCGAATTCATCGGAGTTCGCGCGTCGGATTCCAAGAGACTCACGCTCACGTTGATCGTCGATCGCACGCTGTTCGCTGCCGCCGCGGGAAAATCGGTCCCGGTGCGGGGAACATTGCTGATCGGCGAGGAGAAGGCCAGCATCTTCAACCCCCTACCCGGCAAGACCGTCTCCGGCAAAGTGCAGTTCTCGCAAGTCGGCCTGGCGACGGGCGAAGCCGTCGCGGGAAAGTTGGACGTGACCATCTCAGAGTCGCACGGGGGAATGCTGCGCCGCCGCGAGCCGCGCGGCGGCAAGAATGCAGCTCCGGGTGAGTCGCCAGCACGCGGATCAAATTAGTGCGAAGTTTCCCCTAACCCACCCGCAGGAGGCGACTCGATTGCCGCCGTCAGGGTGCGGAGGAATTCATGCACGTTTTTGGAGAACGAGTCATTCCCCTCGAAATCGCGTTCGGATAAGGAGATCGAGGAGACCCTTTCGATCTCGCCGTTAGATTTCCCGTAGGCGCCTAACCTCATCTCACATCGCCCCGTTTTCCCATCGGCGTTGGCAGGCAATTCGCGTGGAGGAATCAGCGCGTACTCCTCAAAGCACTTGAGTGCGACGTCGCGCACCGCCTCTTTCTGCCGCTGAATAGGTTTTCGCCGAGTCCGTCGTCCGCTTCCATCCGGCAGATCGTCCTGGACCGAAGCGTTCCTGGTCTGATCAACGCTCGCAGCGACGACTTTCCCATCCGGCGACCTGATTCGAAGAGAGACGTCCCAAATCTCCAGCGGCGAATCGATCAGGCGCCGATCAGTTCGTCGCACCCTCAGCCGATCGTCGCGCATCTGCGATTCGTGTGGTTTGGGCCGATGGGTTCCGATCGGAAGCCGTTCCTCGACGGGTACATTCTCATTCAAAGTCCGAGCGATGGACTGGATCGGTTCGCAAGGATTTGCCCGAGTCGTCTGCACAGTAATTGATCCACTTCCGGCGGAAAGATTGAACGTGGAGTCTGTTCCATCCTCGAAGTAGGAGGTCATCAGATTGAAATTGTCGAGCGTCTCAAGGGCGCTCCTCAAAACGTCGATCCGCTGATCGTCATCGAGCTGCACCTTGCGGACGGATTTCGTGCGGTTGTGCTCAAGGAGACGCAGGGCGCCAGAGCCATTCGGGCGGACGACCGCCTCCAGCGACCGCCAGGGTGAGTCGCCAGGCCGATGTTCGTAGATCTTGACTGAAACTGTCGCTATCGGTCCGAGTTTGGGGAGAGCGTCATCTGTTGGAGCGTCGTTATCCTTTGTCTGGCGGGCCTCGTTCTCGGCGCCGGAATCAGCGGCAGGCTTCTGAACTTCCGGCGGCTCGTCCGACCAGGATTCCAGCGCGCATACGGACCCGATCATCAGAATGGCCCACGGCAGTATTCTCGAAAGGCCACGGCAGCTCATGACCGGGCTCCAGATTTGAACTTGTGCGCTGTAAGAAATGAACCACGAAATACTCGAAAGACACGAAAGGAAAGCAATTGAGTGAGATTTGAATGACGGAACCTCGCCCAGATTCTCTCGGCACCACAATCCAACGGACCCTGGTTACGGTAAGAAGACTCTCGAAATGCGAGAACTCCGTTCAGGGCAAAAGAGAATTGAACAGGAGGGCGCAGAGATCGCAGAGACAGGCACCGCCTTGGGCCGCAGGGATTCCAATTGACGCCCCTCGCCAGCGATCGAGTCGGAATCGTTTGGCCAACCACGGGCGGAATTTCTCTGCGTCCTCTGCGCTCTCCTGTTCAATCTTCCCATTTTGGTTGCGCCGATCGGCACCGCTGTGTCCTCCGCGTCTCCGCGAGAGCAAGCGACTGCCCCCCGTCAATCCGGAAGAACTTTGACCATGATGTTCTTGTACCGGGCGACGCTTTTGGGGTCGTGTGCCTGGATGGCGAAGCTCCCTTTGCTCAAGCGGCGCGTGCCGGTGACCCCTTCGGGCTCGACGTATTCGTACAACGTCTTGTCGTTGATCTTGACGGTGATTTGCTTCCCTTTGACGATGATGTGGTAGGTGTACCACTCGTTGTCCTTCACCGGCGAACTGAACAATTTGACGACGTTGTACAGGCTTCCCGATTTCACCGGATCTCCCTGCGTCTGGTTCACTTGAACCTCGTAGCCGTTGTTGGGGAACGTGTCTTCGTACTTCGTATGGAAGTACAAGCCCGAGTTGCTTCCCGGAGTCGTCAGGCAGTCGGCCTTGAATTCAAAGTTCTTGAATTCCTGGTCGGTGAACAGGTGTGAGCGAATGGGGGGAGTGACGATTTCGCCGTTGTCCACTTTCCATTCTATTTTTTCGCTCGCCTTCCAACCGGCGAGGTCTTTGCCGTTGAACAGCTTGACCCACCCCTCTTCGACTTTCTTTTCCTCCGCCCGGAGGGCCAACGTTCCCAGTCCCAGCGCCACGGCCCCCAATACCGCCAACAGCATGCGCGATCGAATCATCGGAGTCTGCTCCCTGTGTGTGAATGGTGAAAGCGGGAGCGTATTGTCTCGCGGGGCGGGCCGCAAGGGAGTAGCTGGTCACGGGCTACGGGGGCGGGGGAGGCCGCGAATCCTGGCGGTAGCCACGTTCGCCAGAACGTGGGCGGAGCAGCGATCACCCACATTCTGGCGAATGTGGCTACGCCGGAAGGGCTGCCAGGGAATTTGGGCACGCCCGCTACGGGAACGGCGACAGGGCCGTCTTCCCAGCAAACGCTTGTGAACGACCGTGGCACCGCTGGTGGCCGCTGCCGACGATCGCGGGAAAATGAACCGGTACCCGGCCCCTGCTGCAAGACAGCCCCGTTCAGCCGGGGGGCGCCTGCCGCACCTGCACTTGCAGCGCTCCTAAGAGCCGCGTCAGTTGCGCTTCCTTGGTGTTGATCCGCATGACGTTTTCCAGCACGATGGCGCGGGGTTCGGTGCTGGGATGCAGGATCAGCCGACCCGACCGGAGCAGTCCGTACTCGAACACGTCGTTGATTTCTTTGTCGATCTTCAGGCTTGGTGCTGCGTAGCGCTGCAGATTGCTGAGGAACCCGTGGTGGTGCAGCAGCTCGTTGGGGGTCACCTCCCAGTAATCGAACTGCACGTTGATCAGCACCGCCAGATAGATCAGCCCCAGCACGCCGGCGAACGAGAAGTAAAACGTGGCGTTCGCCCACGGTTTGTACGCCTTCAGCAGTCTGTGCAGAAATGGCAGGATGTCTTCGTTGAACCGGAACAGCAAAAGCAACCCCAGGATGATCGCCGAAACGAAGAAGAACAGCGTCAGCGACGTCGTTCGCGGAAAATCGAACGACAGCACGATCATGTTGAACGTCAGCGTCAGAAGAAACACCGTTGCCAGGATGTGCGACGCGGAGAGCGCATCGGGCTTCTCCGGTGTCTCAGCGGCAGTCGCGACGGCCGCCTGATCCGCCGGCGGCGCGGCGGCCTGGGGGGGAGCCCCGGCGATGCTCATGAACAATCCGGCGATCAGCGCCACCACGAACGTCGGATACAGGAACACCACCTTGGGATACGACACCAGGTAAATGCTCTTGGCCTTTTCGTCCTCGGACAAGGGGGGCTGCGACGGAGCGCCGGGAATCCCGGAGGAAAGCGGAACTTGCGACATGGTGAAGTCTTTCTAAGTGATGCGACACAGAAGTGGTGCGCCCGGTAATATACAGGTGTCTGCCGGTTCACCGCCAGCGAAGCGTTCGTTCCGGCCCCGGTTATTCGTTCGCGGACCGGCCTCCTTGAGCGCTGAGAACGAGTTTTCCCCGCGTGTGGCTCACCAGAATTTCCTGCTGATCCCCCCCGCCTTACAGTCGCCCGCTCCGAAAAACCCCATAAATCAGCCACATCCCCAGCAGGCTGGAGAGCACGAACGTGGGGACGCTGATCCACCAGACGGTGTTACCGGCGGTCCGAATCACCAGCGCCGAGGCGACGATCAGGGCCGACATCACCATTCCGATGACGATCCGGTTGCTGGACCGGTCGACCTCAGTGATCAGGTGATCCAGATGCCGATGTTCCAGTTGAATGCGCAGATCGTCCTGGCTGAGTTTGGCCAGAGTCTGCCCCACATGGAGCGGCAGGTCGTGGAAGACGTGCATCATTTGTCGGGCTTCGGTCATGAGCCTGGTCGCCATCCGCTGCGGGTTGTAACGATCCCGGACCAGGCTTTCCACCAGCGGGGCCAGGTGGGTCGCCAGATTGAAATCAGGATCGAGCTCCCGCCCCACTCCTTCCAGCGTAATGATCGCCCGGATGAGCAGCATCAGGTCGGCCGGATAACGGATGCCGTGTCCCACCAGGATGCTCACGAAGTCCGACAACAGGTTCCCCAGATTGATTTTCTCCAGCGGCAGTCCATAAAACCCCTCGATCAAGTCGCGGACGTCGCTTTGCAACAGCGGCCGATCGACCGCGCGAAACGGCTTGCCGATCAGGAGCACCTGATCGACGCAGCCGCGGACGTTGCCGCGCGTCACCGCCAGAAACAGATCGACAAGCTGCTCCCGCTTGTCTTCGTCGAGCCGCCCAACCATGCCGTAATCGAGCAGACCGACCACCCCGGAATTCAGCACCCGCAGATTGCCGGGATGCGGATCGCCATGAAACAGCCCGAATTCGAACGCCATTTTCATGAAGATCCGCGCTCCGTGGGCGCCGATCCGGGCGGGATCCAACCCGGCGGCGAGCAACCCCGCGCGGTCGCTGATCTTCAGGCCGTCGACGAATTCCATCGTCACCACCGCGTCCGAGGTCAGGTCCCAATACACCGCGGGAATCATCAGCGTCTCATCGCCGCGGAACAATCGGCGAAACTCATCCATCGTCCGCGCCTCGCGGGTGAAGACGATCTCGCGGCGAATGACCCGCGCGAACTGCTGGACCAGCCCCACGGGGTCGAACACTTCGGCTTCGGGAAGGTGCCGCTCGATCAGGAGCGCCAATTCCCCCATCAGGAGCAAATCGCGCTCGATATCGCGAACGACGTTGGGGCGACGGATTTTCACCGCCAGCGGCGTACCGTCGAAGTGCCAGGCCCGATGCACCTGTCCCAGCGAACCGGCGGCCAGAGGTTGCGTCTCGAACCGCGCGAAGAGCTTGTCCACCGGCGAACCCAACTCGGCCTCCAGGATCCGCCGCGCTTCTTCCCCCGAAAACGGCGGGACGTGCTCCTGCAACTTCTCCAGTTCGCCGATCAGTGCGGCCGGGAGCAAGTCGGGACGAGTGCTCATCACTTGGCCGAATTTGACGAAGGCGGGCCCCAGTTCTTCCAGTGCCAGACGAATCCGCTGTGGAATGGTGAGGGCGGGAGGAGGCTCCGCGTGGCGCAGCACGACCCGCCGCCACCACCGCAGATAGTTCATCAGCCGCAATCGCTCGACCACGTCGCCGAAGCCGTGGTTGAGCAGCACGGTGACGATCTCTCGCGTCCGCCCGAGATTGCGGAAGAACTTGATGGGAGAAAGGGGCAACCAACGGGCTCCGAGAGAGTGAATTCAGTAGACCTATGATCCATCAGCACCGACAGCCAGGTCAAGCGCGTCGTTCATCGGGTCGCGATAAATTTTGCGCTCATTGCGTCCGGAATGCGGAAACGCCCGGGTTTGCAGGCATCTGAATTGGCCCAAGTTGGATTGAACTCCAGCCGGGGATCTTCGTTTGGCCCTTTTCAGGCTGCATTGCCACGACGTCGATGCCATACATCATATAAGCGTTTGCTTATATTTTAAATCAAGTCTTTGATAAAAAAGGAGTTACGAGAATATGCAGAAAACTGTCAAACAAATTCTTTCCAATAAACTCTTGAAATCTTTGGAAACGAATGGATGATTGTTTCTTTAGTTCAAGAATGGCAGATCTATTCTCAATCTGGTCTGGGAAACTGTTTTTTAACCATATTCAACCGGATCGCGATTGGCTGATCGAGGCAAGAGGATATTTCGAGGGAACGCGAATCGACTTTAGCGTTGAGGCGTCAACGCAACGGTCGCCGGCAGACGTGTATAATAGATTTTGTGCTGATCCCAACGACGATGAATTGGATCTGGGCTTCCACAAAACCCACGTTCCATTGCGTCTCGCTCAATACGGAACCGAGCAATTGGTGTCCAGGTCTCAGGCAAAGCGCGTGCTAGCTCGCTTTGACCGTTTCAGGGAAGTGTTGGCGGATTACACCGAAGTCCCATTCATTGGACAGGCGTTCGCAGACGAAGTTTACCGCGTATTCGCGATGCAACACCCACAAGTGAGAATCATTTCCATCAATGCCTGTCGCCAAGTGCAGCAGATGATCAATCTCGCGATGAACCGTGAACTTCCGGGGCAAAAACACCTGTTTGAGTAACAGTCATCCCTGGCGGCCACGGTGACGGCTTTCCATTCCAGCGGATTCCGATAATCCGGCGCGCGCGGCTACAAGTCGAATTCCTGGAAGTGGCCAGGCTAGGCCATGCGCACGCCGATCGACAGGAGCAGGTTGGCGTAGCGCTGCATGTCGGCGGTTTGGATCGTCAACACGTGATCGGGGGTCGCCACCGCCTGGTAAAACTCCCATTTTTCGATCGGCGTCAACTCCAGATTCAGCCCCGCGCGACGCAGCACTTGCCGATAGTCGTTCCAGACCGGGGGATCGCCATCCAGGGCATAGGGATCATCCTGGGTGTACATCATCGTCTGCACGGCATCGATCGCAACCGCCGAAACGACCGCTTCCAGGGCCTGCGCGCAGGTGATCACCCCCGGCATCAGATTCATGCTCACCAATTCGGCGTGCGGCCCTCTTTTGGTCGAGGCCGGGTAATGGCCGTCGGCGATCAAAATCATCGCGTGATGTCCGGCACGGCCCAGGATTTCGTTGATTTGGGGGTGAATCAATTGGTGTTTGAGCATGCGCTTGGTCCTGGAAAAATGAAACGTGGATCAGGAGGTGATATCCAGCGACGGGCCTTCTCGGAATGGGCCGACGCTGCCGATGATCGCGGAGGATAGCCCCTGCGCCGCAAGCGCGTCGCGCAATGCCGTGGCCCGGTCCGCCGCCGCGGCAATCAGCAGGCCCCCCGAGGTCTGCGGGTCGAACAGCGCCTGAAAGGGAGGTTCGTCGCACAGACTGGACGTCGCGACTTTGAGACGCGTCTCGCTTCCCCGGTTCGCCGCCGCCAGCGAGCTGGGGAACTCCTGGCACAACGAAGCGAAACCCTCCAGCAGGGGAATCGCCCCCAGCGCCAGGGAGGCCGACATGCGGCTGGCGTCGAGCATCTCCAGCAGGTGCCCCGCCAGGCCGAATCCGGTGACGTCGGTGGCGGCGGTGACGGCGAACTCTCGCGCCAGACGCGCGGCCTCGCCGTTCCCTTGCAGCATCCGGGAAAGCATCCCTTCCATCCAGCGTCCCTGGCAGCGCCCCAGACGATTCGCAGCCAGCAACGTTCCCGTCCCCAGCGGCTTGGTCAGAATCAGACGATCACCCGGTTGCAGGTTTCCCTTGGTGAACGGGGGCGCATCATCGAGGCGGCCCGCGACGCTGTATCCGATCGTCAGTTCGGCTCCCTGCGTGGTGTGTCCCCCCCAGAGCTGAGCTCCCGCCGCGGTCAACTCCCGAACCCCTCCCGCCAGCACCTGGTACAACAGTTCGGTTTGCGGCGACGGTTCTCCCTCGGGAAGGGTGACGAGCGCCAGAGCTCCCAGCGGTTGCGAACCCATGGCCCACAGGTCGCTGAGCGCATTGAGGGCGGCGACCCGTCCTACCAGGTAGG
>JBJXGA010000387.1:0-7072 GCA_046152955.1 Planctomycetales bacterium
CCTATCTCCTTTACCATCAATCCTCTCCGAGGTGAACCACTAACGGGAGAGCCGGATGCGGGAAATCCGCCCGTCCGGTTCGGAGGGAGGGGGGGCCGAAACCAATCGGCCCTCCCTACCCCTATCGCTTGGGGACTACACCAACTCTTCAATCACTTTGCCCGGCTCCAGGGCGGGGATTGGCCGACCGGCGTGGTTCAGGAAGTTGAGCGATGGGTCGACTCCCAGGACGTGGAACATCGTGTGATGGATGTCGGCGGGCTTGAGGGGGCGATCTTTGGGGGATTCTCCCAGGCGATTCGTGGCACCGACGATTTGGCCTCCCTTGATTCCGCCACCTCCCATCAGGCAGAACATGGCGTTCCCCCAGTGATCGCGGCCGGGGGTGCCCTTGCTCAGCGGGGGGCCTCCGTTGCCGCCGTCGTTCATCCGCGGGGTCCGGCTGAATTCGCCGCACAGCATGACCAGCACCTGGTCGTACAGGCCGCGAGTCGTCAGGTCGTCGAACAGCGCGGCGACCGCCCGGTCGACGATCGGCAGATTATTTTCGTAGCCCGATTTCAAATCCCAGTGATGGTCCCAGCCGCCGAAGTGGACGGAGACGAACGTCGAGCCGGCTTCCACCAGCCGCCTGGCCAAGAGAGTGCTTTGACCCCAACTGTGGCGGCCGTATTTGTCTCGCAGCCGCGGGTCTTCGGAGTTCATATCGAACGCCTTGCGGGCCGCGGTCCCTGAGATCAATTCATAGGCCTGCTGGTCAAAGCGGTCCATCGCCGCCAGCGTGCCTCGAGTGTCGACGTCGCGGCGGAGTTTGTCGAAATAGCGCGAGAGTCCCTGGCGGTCTTCGAGGCGCGCCACGGAGAGGTCCGCCGGCATCTGGATATTGGCCACCTGAAAATTGGCCGCGTTCGGATCGCCGTCGGTTTCGAACGGGTTGTGGGACAAGCCGATGTAGTTGGCGCCAAAATAGCCGGGGCGCAGGCCGATGCTGGAGGCATACGGGACGGCGGCATGCGCGGGCATCCCCGGCTTCCGCGGACCGGTGACTTTTGTGGCGATCGAGCCGACAAAGGGGTACTTTCCGGCGGTGTCGGCGCCGCTCGCCCCGCCACGCCCTGTCAGCATGTAGTGCCCGCCGGTGAAATGGTCCCCCTGATTGTGGTGCAGCGAGCGAACGATCGAGAATTTGTCGGCGATCTTGGCCTGAAGCGGATACAGCTCGGTGATTTCTAAGCCATCGACGCTGGTGCGGATCGGGTTCCACAGACCGCGGTATTCCGCCGGCGCCTCCGGCTTCATGTCGTACATGTCCATGTGGCCCGGACCGCCATCCAGCCAAATCAGAATGACCGAAGTGTCTTTCCGCGGGAGACCAAGCTGGGCCGATTCCTCTTTGGCCCTCAGGATTTGCGGCAATCCGACCGAAGCCATTCCGGCCACGCCGACTTGCAGAAAACTGCGTCGGCTGAGTCCGTCGCAGTATTTGCCGGTGGCTCCGCCCTGAATTCTGAGCATGTCGTCCCTTTCAGTCCCTGGTCCAACCCCCAATTGCGTCTCGCCGGGCCACGCATCAGCGATGTTTGATGATTATTTATATCGGACGTTGGAATCCTCGTCAATGAAGGTGATCCAGGGGTGAACCGACGTTCTCAGGCCTCCACCAGGAGGGGCTGTCGGGCGACGGCGGTCCGAATCCCTCGCTCCCCGTCGAGTTCCCAGAGATCCACCACCTCCAGCCGGTCGATCAGCGTCTGATCGGCCACGAGCGGCTTGTGTTTGTACTGGCTGTCTCCATTCCCGGTTTTTGCCACCAACTCCGCCACGTAACGCCGCCAGGCGCCGGGAGCGATTCTGACCAGGCAGGGGGGCTGCAACAGCCGGTTTCGCCGGACCACCCCATAGATGTGGACGTTCTCGCACAGGTCGGCGTCAAACGCCTGCAAGAACCGTGCTCCGCGCAGGCGATCTGCCACCTCGTCGGTCTCGACGATGACCCCGTACCGCGGCGGAGCGCCGGGGATCATTTGGGGCGCGACGGTGAAACAGGAGATGGCCAGTCCCGACGCCCGCTGCGCCCGCTCCACCGCCTGGCAGACGGTGAAGGCCGAGAGTTTTTCCCCTTCCAGGTCGCAATAGCTCCCATCCTTTTGAATGAACGCAATCACTGGCGCCTCCCCCAGATACTCGACGCACTCGACGATGTCGCCGATGTCGTAGCGGTACAGCCCGCCGATCGTCGTCATCAAAATGCGGTATTGCCGCCCCGGTTCCAACTCGTGTGCTTCCAGAACGGTCGCCGACGGACCGACCGACTCCTCCGCCGGAATGAACTCGTAATAACTGGCGCCGACCGCCAACGGACCGTAGGGAGCGCCATCCGCCAGAGGAATCGTATGCCGCCCTTCGGTGGAGAGCAGACCCTGATCGCGCAGCGGAACGTCGCCGAACAATTCGGGAATGCGGCGGGAGGTATACCCCACGGTTCCCCCGAGCCAGCAGGAGATCATCCGCGGTCGCCAGATGTCGCTGGGGAGGAGCTTTCCGCGGGCCTCGAGGGCCCGCTCCAATTTGCGAGCCAGCTCCGAATGCTTGATTCGCCAGCGCGGCTCCAGACTGCGGCGGACCAGAGGCGGAATGTCGAACCGCGCGTCCAGCGTTCCCTGAAACAAATCGCGGACGAGGATTTCGCCGAAGCGTTCGGTCCATTCCGCGATCTGCAGCACCGACGACGGGGTGACGGTGCTGATGAAGCCAATCGGGCCGGTGGCGGTCGTGCGGAGCATCGCATATCCGCGCGCGTCCACGTCCGGAATTTGCTTGACTGCGGGAGGAACGGCATACAGCGCCTTGATCAGCGGGGACTGATAGCGCTCGATCATGGCGCTGATCGACGCCACGTTGTAGCCCCCCGAGGTGCGGCCCAGATTCCAATGTCCGGACATTTGCAGAATGGGGGTTCCCAGCATCTCGGGATGATCGGTGTACGCCTTGATCCCCCAGACGTCCCAGTCGCGCGAATACAGCCGGAACCACGAGCGATTGACCGGCAGGATCTTGGCGCGACCGGTCGTGGCGCTGGTTTGCACGAAGGTGATCAGCTCCTCCCCCGGCGGAAAGAGGGCCGTCGTCTCGCCGGCCGCGACCCGGTCGATGTACGGCACAAAATGCTCAAATGGAGCGATCGGAAGTTGCCGCCGGAAGTCCTCGCGCGTCCGGATGCGCGCCAGGCCAAAGTCGCGTCCCAGCGCGGTCGGCGCGCCGAATTCAAGAATCCGCCGGAGGGTCGATTGTTGTTCCGACCGGGCCTGCGACAGGCTCTTCAGATACCGAGCCAGCTTGCGGCGATAAAACGGCAGCACGCATTGGCCGGCCAGGTTAAGCAATTGCGACGCGAAACGAGACAAGGCCATGTGGACAGAACTCCTGACCGATCACACCGCCCCTCCCGGAGCCAGATTCCGTCCGGACCGCCAGACGGACCATTCCGTAGCAAGAGACGATCGGCAGGCAACTCACGGGAGATGACCCCCCGGAGTCGCTGGCGGCGCAAACCGTGAAACCGGCACAGTCGTGCAGGTGCCGTCTGCGCTGCGGGGGAACAAACCCCATTGGCAAAGGTTTCGCACCAGCGCGCCCAATCTCGCTCGCACCAGATCGCGCAGGAGAAGGATGACTTGCGATTGAGTCGTGAGGGGTGAGTCTTGAGTTCTGGCGCTCACCACCCCTCACCCCTCACCCCTCACCCCTCACCCCTCACCCCTCACCCCTCACCCCTCACCCCTCACCACCCTGCCCCTCACCCCTCACCACCCTGCCCCTCACCCGCACGGATCATACGGGACGCACGGGATTCCAAACGTCTGGGCGACCGCTTTGTTCGTGAGCCGACCGTCGCGCATGTTGACGGCGTTGGCCAATCCGGGATCGAGGGCCGCGGCTCCGTGCAGGCCGTGTCGGGCGATCTGCATCACGTATGGAAACGTGACGTTGCACAGCGCGTAGGTGCTGGTTCGGCCCACGGCTCCGGGCATGTTGGTGACGCAATAGTGGACCACGCCGTGGACGATGTAGGTCGGCTGCGAATGCGTCGTGGGGCGGGACGTTTCCACGCAGCCCCCCTGGTCGATCGCAACGTCGATGATCACCGCCCCCGGCTTCATCAGTTTCAGGTCTTCCTCCCGCACCAATCGGGGCGCGCGAGCCCCTTCGATCAGGACTGCGCCGATCAGCAGATCGGCGCGCTGCAGTTGCTCGCGGATGTTGTGCCGATCGCTGTACAGCGTATTCACGTTGGCCGGCATGATGTCATCCAGGTAGCGCAGTCGATCGACGCTGATATCCAGGATATTGACGTCGGCCTGAAACCCGGCGGCAATGCGGGCGGCGTTCTTCCCCACGATCCCGCCCCCCAAGATGCAAATGTGCGCCGGCGGAACGCCTGGCACGCCTCCCAGGAGGATGCCGCGCCCTTCTTGCGGCCGTTCCAGGTACTTGGCCCCCTCCTGGATGCTCATCCGCCCGGCCACTTCGCTCATCGGCGTCAGGCACGGGAGGTCGCCGTGTCGGCCGCGCAGCGTTTCGTAAGCCGCCGCCGTGACTCCCGTTTCCAATACCCCGCGCGTCAGCGCTTCGCTGGCGGCAAAGTGCAGGTAGGTGAACAGGATTTGGCCGGGTCGCATCAGCGGCCACTCCTGCGATTGTGGTTCCTTCACCTTCACCACGAGTTCAGCCTGCCCCCAGACCTCTGCCGCGCTGCGGACGATTTCGGCGCCGTTCTCGGAGTATTGCTCGTCGAAGATGCCGCTCCCCTGACCGGCGCCGCGCTCCACGAGGACGCGATGTCCCGCCCGCGTCAGTTCCTCGGCCCCCACCGGGAGCAGCGCCACTCGATATTCATCCTGTTTGACTTCGCGCGGAACGCCAACGATCATGGTGTATCTCACGGGCAGGAGTACGTGGGAAGCAGCAGTTCCGGATGGGCCGAGGAACGGGTCCGCGGGAGCGGGGAATTGTCCTGGGGTCGAAACGTGAACACGACGGAATACTTGGTCTGGTCGGTGTGGTTTTGACTTGCGGCGTGGAACGTGCGGGAATGAAAGAACAGCACGTCGCCGGCGCGGAGCGCCGCAGGAACGGCGCGGGCGATCAGGGCGGCGTTCTCGGCCAGGTCCGGGCGCAAAAAGAGCGCGTCGTCGAACTGATCGCGCCGAAACGTCTGCGTGTGCGTGCCCGGAATCAGATGCAGGCAACCGTTCTGCGGAGTTTCATCGACGAGCGCCAGCCAGACGCTCACCAGGTCCGGGCGTTCAAAGGACCAGTACCGGATGTCCTGATGCCACCCTGTTTCGCTGCTGAAGCGGGGGTGCTTGGTCATGATGCAGTTGTGGTGCGCCAACGGCATCACCACGCGCGGCCCCAGCAGTTGCTCTAAACGCGCCACCAGGGGCGGGCTGGAGACCCACTGTGTGAACGCCGGGTCGCGACCATGCGCTTCCTTCAAGCGGCGGATCGTGTCTCCTCCCGGTAGGGCTCGCGACGCCGGAGCGCCGGGATAATGCAGGTCCGCTTCGTACTCCAAGGGTCCGGTCCGGGAGGCGAGTCCGGCGCGCGTACACTCCAGCATGTGGCGGCACATCTCCGGAGCCGCCAGCCCGCGGACGACGACGTATCCATCCCGCGCGAACTGCTGCAATTCATCGGGGGAGAACCCAGGCGGCTCCGCTTCCAATGATTCCGAACCACTCTGCTGAAATCCTTCCATAGTCGCGCCGTCACCGACAATCGTTAAACACCGTACCAACCGCAGCCTCGGTATCGTTGCAGGCGAGTGCATTGGCTGCAAGGCGGCCCCGCAATCAAAACAACTGCCAGATTCCGTTCCCCCCGCCGGTCGTCACTTGGGGACCGTCCCTTCCCCCAGTTTTTTCTGCGTGGCGACCCTCGCGGGTTCCGATGATACGCGAACGTCTCCCGCCGGGAGCGGGTCTTCCAAGAACCAGAGGTCTAGCCGATGTTCCCCTCCAGCCACGGTGCAACCGATCTGATTGAAGAACTGCGACTGCGACGCTGGGCGCGCGAAAACTACACGCCGCGGGATGAGCGCGATAACGCCTGGCATCCGATCGTCATCGACGAGATGCAACGTAAGGACGACGAACAGCGCACCCAAGAACCGGCGTTCGCAGCCGGTACAGCCGAGGAACCGGCCGGCCCGGGGTGCTGGAAGCTGCACGACCCGCATCTGGGGCATATGCACTCGACCCTGGTGCTGCGTCTGCCAGAGATTGGGATTCACCAGTCGCCGGAGTAATCGACCCGCCCAAACTCATTGCGTCACGCAAGATCACGCACTTGTTGGATTCTGCGACTGGGGGCTGGATTTCGACACGCGGTGACCAAGGTCGCTAAGACTAAGGCCGAAAATGAGTTGTGGCAATTCGGCGTTTTTTGCCGGACTGGCATGCGGAATGCAATTTCTCTCCTTCGCCGTCGAGGGAAGCGTTGGCCCGCACTTCCCTGACTGGCGAAGGGAGGCGTCTCGAATGCTTGCATTCGGGACGCTTTCTTTTTTTATGGCGACCACTGCTTGAGTTGCTCGACGAGCCGCAACACTTCCTGCCGCTTCTTTTCGAAGAGCGCAAAGACCGCCAGCACCAGAACGCCTGCCAGCACCACCGTCAGCCAGATCAACCACATCTGGTCCAAATTGAACGCGGCATGGTAGATCAGCGTCGCCAGGGAGAGGACCAGAAAACCGGTCCCCATGAACAGGAACGCCCTGACGCGCAGCAGCATCCCCAGCAGCATCCCTCCCACCGAAAGTCCCGCCAGGACGACCGCCAGCCACGGAGCGTTCGCCACTCCTTGCAGAAACATATCCGCCGTAGACGAGATGTAGATCGTGACCGACGCCAGATACCGGACCACCGTCATCTGCTCTTCGGACAGTTGGTCCCGATTGAGGTACGCGGCTCCCAGCACGCAAATGGCGAATGGAATCAGCCACAACTGCGGATGCGCCAGGAAACTGTAACCCTGCTGGTGGTGCAGGAAGTACCACAGTCCGGCATTG
>JBJXGA010000388.1:0-20859 GCA_046152955.1 Planctomycetales bacterium
CCTATCTCCTTTACCATCAATCCTCTCCGAGGTGAACCACTAACGGGAGAGCCGGATGCGGGAAATCCGCCCGTCCGGTTCGGAGGGAGGGGGGGCCGAAACCAATCGGCCCTCCCTACCCCTATCGAATGTCTCACTGCCAACCGCGAGGTGTATAGCACTGATCGATCCGTCGAATTGGCCAGATTGGTCATCGAGCATAATGGCGCCAGACACACACTCCAGGCGCAGGACGCTACTGCTTCCCGAGCCGCAGCATCCGCGCCACGTTTCCTCCCAGGATCAGCTCCTTGTCGGCCGGGCTGATGTTGAGGGTGCGGATCTTATTCAGTTCGGCCCGCGCGTACGTAACGATGTCGGGGTTTTTGTAGGGACCGTCAGTACCCCACACCAGCCGCCGGGCGCCCAGGCGCGAGACCGCCTCTTCGATCTTATACACCAGCGCTACAGCGCTCAGATCGAGCGACACGTTCTCGAATTCCTCCGCCACCTTGATGAACTGTTCGACCAGCCCCGCGTCGGTGGCCAGATAGCGTCCCATGTGTGCGAACCAGAAGGGGGTCTGCGGGAATTCTTTCGCCAAGCGGCGGGCCGTTGCGGCGTTTCCCGCGCAATCGACCAGGCACGGGACGGGGAACGATCCCGCCAGACGGAGAACCGGATCGAGGACATATTCCGCCAGCGTACATTCCCCGGCATGAATCTTGATCCCCCGAAATCCCCCCTCGCCCAGCGCCTGCTCCATGTCCTTGAGCACCGGACGCTCGTAGCTGGGGAGGGCGTACAGAAAGGGGATCAATCGCCCTGGAAATCGTCGGGCGGCCTCGCGTGCCATCTCGATTGAGCGGACTGTGCCATTGGACATAGCGAAGACAATCGCCCGGTGGATTCCCGCCTGGTCCAGAAGGTCCACGATCGCTTCCGCCGACCATTCGGTCCGTGCCGCATCCCCATGCTTGAGGTGGACGTGACAGTCGATGATTTCCGCGGGAGGCGCCTGGCCGCCGCTAACCCCCTCTGCGGCAACCGCCGCCACGCAAGCGCCGGCGACGCAACTTTCCAGAAACGAACGGCGATCGATGATTTCAGGCATCTCCGCTCCCTCGCATTGGATGATTGATGAACGATTCAAATCTGCACTTCTGCGGAATTTGATGTTAGGGGGGGCGATTGATTGTCAGGTTCGTATCACCGGCCAGCTTACGCTGGCCGATCGCCTATCTTTGTTTGTTGATCACCCTTGCAGCAGTTCCCGCCGTGGCGTTCCTTTGCCGTCGCGGGTGGCGTAGAAGGGGCGCTGTTCCACTTCGACCTGGTAATCGGGGGGGATCCCCAGGGCGTGCAGCATCGTGGCGTGCAGGTCGGTGACGTTGATCGGATTTTCGATCGTGGTGCAGGGGCGTTCTTCGGCGGTCTTGCCATACAGCAGTCCGCGCTGGGCGCCGCCGCCAAAGAGCAGCACGCTGGAGGCGCTCGTGAAGTGCCGGTGCATGCCGTAGAACTTTAGTTCGTTGATCACCGCCGGTTGCTCCACCTGGTCGGGAACGCGGCGGTCGGGCTTTCCTTCCACGAGGCAGTCGCGGCTGAACTCGCTCGCCAGGACGATGAGCGTGCGGTCGAGCAGTTTGCGGTCTTCCAGATCGCGGACCAACTGGGCGATGGGATCGTCGATCTCCCGTTTGAGCTGCGCCAAACGGGTGTGGCCGTTGTCGTGGGTGTCCCATTGCAGGAATGGTCCGTATTCGGTGGTGACTTCGATGAAACGGGCCCCTTGCTCGACCAGCCGCCGCGCCAACAGGCAGCCCTGACCGAACTTGCAGGTGTTGTACCGCTCGAATGAGGCAGCCGGTTCCAGCGACAGATCGAACGCCTTGGCCGCGGGGGAATTCATGAGCCGATAGGCGTCGTCCGCGGCGCGGACCAGCGCCTCGTGCTGGCTGTCGCGCACGTCGCGCGGGGCGGGAGCGGCGGCGATGAGCTGTTTCAGGTTTTCGAAGCGTTGCCGAAAGCGCTTTTCGCTCATCCCCGCCGGGGGACGAACGACGCTCACCGCCTGCCGGGGATCGGGAACGCGGAACGGATTGTAGAGAGGGCCCAGGCAGCCCCCCGTCTGAAACGCCTTCAACTCTTCCGACTCGCCGTTCCCTTCATATCCCTGGCCCACGTCGATGAATGCCGGGACGGCGGGATTCACCGGTCCCAAGGCGTGCGAGACCCAGGCTCCCAGGTGGGGAGCGGCAACCGTTTGCGGTGGTTCATACCCGGTGTGCCAATGATATTGGTGCCGCGAATGGAGAATCTGTCCCAGATCCCCCAGCACGTGCGTGCGGATCAGCGTCCCGCGATCCATCACGGAGGCGACCTGCTCCAAACCCTGTGTGATCTTGATGTGATCGACTGCGGTGTCGATGGCGGGAAACGTGCAGAGCACTTCCTCAGCCTTCATGCCGGGGGTGAACGGGACATGCCGCTTGGGATCGAACGTCTCAGTGTGGGCCATGCCTCCCGCCATCCACAGGACGATCAGCGTGTCAGCCGTGGCGCGGGGGGCCTGTTTGGCCGGCGCGGCCTGCACCCTGCGCCCGGTGACCAGGGAGGGGACTCCCGCGAGCATGCTCAATGTGCCCACGGCGGCGGATTGCAGAAAGGCGCGGCGGTCAGGCGTTGAAAGCGACATGGATCTCTCCTGAATCATGGGGCGCTTCGGCACTTGCGGGAGGCTTTGGCGGGAAGGCTTCCTATGGAAGGTTTATGGAACCAATTGAAATTCCGGATGCATGCAGAGGGTCCACAGCAGATCCTCGATCCCTTCGACAGTGGAGGATGAGCCGATGATTTCTGACGCCAGCTTCCGTTCCGCGGGGGTGGGAGGGCGGCTGAGCGCCGTGATGTACATGCGATCGACCACCTGGTTGAGGGACGGGGGGGCTTTCGACTGCCAGAATTCGGCTCCGCGGCGCAGTGTCTCTTGGAGCGAGACTCCATTCGTCAGCTCCAGCGCCTGCAACATCGTCGGAGCGGCGTCGCGGGCCGTAACCACTTGCTCGCGGTTGGGACGCCCCAGAGCCGCCTGCAACTGATCCAGCGGCAGGAGCGCGCAACGCAGTCGAAACCCGGCTGGAAGCTGCGCGGTAGTCTGCAGCGAGGCGCCTCCCTGGCGAATGATTTCGGCGACGTTCCACGGGCCGACTGTGGCGTCGCCCAAGACCGAAGCAGGCTTCCAGGAGGCAGCATCGAAATCTCGCTGCACCCACGCCGCCGGGGCATTCCCCGCGACCACCCACGTCTCGTCGCTGACCAGCGTCTCCACGGTCCGGCCCTGCTCATCGAGCGCCAGAATCTCGACGATCGCCCCGGCGGCGTTCGGCCCGTTCCCGCCATTCGTCCCCCGCAGCGCGATGACGTTGTTCCCCGGCTGAAGCGCTCGGGCGACGTCGACCTGAACCGGGCTGTTCCAATTTTCCGACTTGGCGACCGGCTGGCCGTTCACGAACAGCTCAAACGCGTTGTCAACTGTCACCGTGGCGATTGCGCGGGAGGGTTGCCGGTCGAGTTTCCACACCCGGCGGAAGAAGATCGTTTCCGGCGGAACTCCCTGGAGCGCTTCAGGTCGATTCCAGATCCATTTCGACCGGCTCAGCGGCAGCCGTTCGAAAACCGGGGGAGGCGCCGTCTGAACGGCGATCGCCGTGGCGATCGCCCCCAGTTGGCCTCCCTGTCCGCGGCCGTCGACTTTCATCTGCGCCGGATCCACCGTCGGCCATTGAGAGGTCAGTTGGTAGACCGCGTCAACATATTGTTCGGCCATCAATCGTTTGACGAACGGACCACGGAATTCGAACGGCGCTCCCGACCCCTCGTCCCGCTCACGCGCGACCGCGGGGAGTTGATAGGCCCGCGACGTGGCCAGTCGCCGAAGGGTCCGTTTCAGGTCGTAACCGTTGTCGGCCAGATCGCTCGCCAGAAAATCGAGCAGATCCTGATTCCACGGTTCCGCGTCCAGATTGTCCAACGGTTCGACCAGCCCGCGACCAAACAGCCGCGCCCAGAGCCGATTGACGATCGTCCGGGCCAGGCGGCCATTGTTGGGATGGACCAAGAGGTCGGCCAACTGTCGCATCCGCGCCTCACGCGGCGCCTGGGGGTCAATGGTCCCCACCTGCGGATACAAGAACGCCACGGTCGAACTGGTCCCGGTCGGCTGATCGCACCGATGCAACTCCAGCGGCGCATCGGCGAACACCGACGACAGTGCGTAGGCATCGGTCAGCTTCCAGTGATTGACAAAGCTGTCGTGGCAACTGGCGCACTTCAGATTCGTTCCCAGAAACACCTGACTCACGGACTGCGCCGCCTGAATCTCGCGCCGCTGACTCTCATTCACCGTGCCGCGCCACTTGATGCCGTAGGTGAAACCCTCGCTTCCCCCGCCGGAGGGCGGGCTGACGAGTTCATGCACGAAACGATCATACGGCTTGTTGTCGTACAGCGCGGCGTACAGCCAGCCGGTCACCTGTTTGCGCCCCCCATCGATGAAGCCGGTCCCGTGGTAGGCATTGCGCAACAGGTCGTTCCAGAACGTCAGCCAGTGGGCGGCATACAGCGACTGGTCCGCCATCAGGCGGTCGACCAGCCGCTCCCTTTTGTCGGGGGCGCGATCGGCTTCGAACGCCGCCAGTTCCTCGGGAGTCGGCGGCAATCCTGCCAGATCGAACCCGACCCGTCGGGCGAAGACCTGGTCCGATACCGACCTGGACAGATCCACTTTCCGCCGCGCCAATTCAGCAGCCAGAAACCGATCAATGGGATTGGAGGACGCGCCGGAAGTGGCGCTGGCGGGGACCGCGGGACGGCGCGGCTCGATCGGCGCCTGGCGAAACGACTTGCCGAATGCGAACCCCTCCTCCCAGGGGAGTCCCTGGTCGATCCAGCGGCGGACGAGGTCGATTTGTGCTTTATTCAGTCGCTCCCCCTCGGGGGGCATGCGCAAGCCGGGATCGTCGGATTCGAGTCGTTCCATGAGCGGGCTTTCGCTGCTCTTCTTCGAGACGACGACCGGTCCATCGTCCCCCCCCGCCAGCAGCGTCTGCCGGGTGTTGAGAGACAGCCCCCCCTTCTTTTGCGACCCGATGTGGCACTTGGCGCATCGTTTTTGGATGAGCGGCGCAATGTCGTGAGCGAAGTCGATGGCGGCTTTGGGCTGCGCCGGCTTCGTTTCCGCCTGTTGGGCGCAGGCACTCATTCCCATCAGCCCGCCGACGCACGCCGCGAGCGGGAGGAACCAGCGGAAACCTGTGAATGCGCGTCGGAATGGGCGTTTCATGGAGGGATCAGATCGCTCTCAGACGACCAGCGGGATGGAATGTGGAAGCGCTCCGTGCCGAATCACTTCGCCGTGACGTGAACCTTGGCGGACTTGATCGTCACCGGTGTGCGGGGACGGTCGCTGCTGGTGGCCACTTCGCCGATCTTGCGGACTGTGGCCAGGCTCGCCGCGTCAGCCGTTTTGCCGAACGCCGTGTATTGCCGATCCAGGTGCGGGACATTCTCCAGGCAGATGAAAAACTGCGAACCGGCGGAATGCGGGTCGCTGGTGCGGGCCATGGAGATGACGCCCGGCTCATGGCGCGTGGCGTTGAACTCCGCCTTGATCGTGTATCCCGGTCCCCCCGATCCGCTTCCTTCGGGGCATCCCCCCTGAATCATGAACCCCTTGATGACCCGGTGAAAGATCAACCCATCGTAGTAGCCGATGTTGGCCAGCGCCAGCATGTTCGAGCAATGGCCAGGCGCCACGTCGGAATGCAGGTCAAGCGTGATCGTCCCCAGCGTCGTGTCCAGTTCGATCTGGTATTTGTTCTTGGCGAAATCGAGCGATTTTGCGGCGGCATCCACTTCGGCTTTACGGTTTTTGGGCATGAACGGTTCTCAAGAAGAGTGCATCAAAAAGGTGAATGCGACGCCGCGGTTCGTGCGCAATGACTCCCGCGCGTCGCATCGTTCAATGTACCCGATCCCTCCCGATTCACAAGGGGAGCCGGGTTGCTAATACCGGATTCCAAAGCGGCCAATGAAGCCGGTGTTGATGTCGAATCCGGGAGTTCCATGCAGGAATTCCACCTGGCGGTCAAACACCCAACCCGCCTCGATGAAGCCGGTCAGATGGCCATGTTCCGCCCGCAGGCCGAACAGCGCCCGATAGTCGGCGATCTGAATCTTCTCATCCTGTCCGTTGGGCGCCGTCAGTCCGATCTGATACGCCTCGACGTTGTACTCCACTCCCCCGTAAACCCACATCGGGCAGCCGCAGGCGTCCCCCAGAAAATAGCTGATCCGTGATTTTGGATACAACAGGCGAAACTCCCAGCGATCGGTGGGAGTCCAGACGACGCCGACATAGGGGATGATCAGGTTGTCCACCCGATTCCAATAGGCGGCCCCCAGCACGAATTGCAGTTCCTGTGAACTCCGCAAAAACAGGATGCCGCGCCCATCGAAGTTGAAGGTGTCGCGGTTGACGCCCGCTTCAAAGTCGGTGACCAAAGCCGGGGTGAAACCCAACTGCAGAGACACGGGGGCATTCCCCGGCGTCGCCAGTTCAAAGTCCGAGCCGAAGCGATAGACATTCGGCGGCAGCCCCGGATCGGTCGGACCGGACCAACTGCGATGGTTGAATTCCGGAGTCCAGGAGAAAATCGCCTGGGGGGCGGCGCTCGGCCAGCCGGTTGTGTACCGCCAGGCGCTGTTGAACTCATAGATGCTGAAACTCCCCTGTGCGCCTCCCCCCGAGACCGATTCGGGAGGCATGTAGCCGATGTCGAATCGCGACGTCCAGCCGAATCGGTAGGGTTGCGGTCCAACGGCGCCAAACGTCGGACCGGCAGGGAATTGCTCCATTCCAGGCTGAGGCGAGGGATCCAGGAACGGATCGTATCCGCCCCCATTTCCAAACAGATCGCCGAACAGCGGAGACGACGACTGGTACGCCAGCCGGGAATTGTCAGTCGGCATAGGTTGCGGACTCTGCCCGCGCAGCACGTGGGCCAACACCGATTCGGAGTCAGCGAAAATCGTCGGCTCGGCGGACTCATCCCACGGATCCGCCGCCAAGATCGCTCCCAGGAGCATCAGTGACGCATACAACGGACGACCTCGCACACGAGAGGGGAACGGAGACTGGGCTCGCGACAGGCATTCCGGGCTGGCGCCAAAACATCGCCGGGCGGAATTCTCGGAAATTCGGGGGTTTGGTCAAGAGCATTTTCGCAGGCCAGACCATGCCCGACACGCGAGCGCTGTCAACTCCCGATTCCGCAACTGTCGGTGCGGAGAAAGTCCGTCCTGCAGAATCTTCCTCACCTGCCACACAAGGTGGCAGGGGCCGGTGCCAGGAGCCGACATTCGCGATCTAGCCGACGAATCTCGCTCACTGGTGATGACTCATCTTGACCGCAAACTTGCGACTCTGATACGGTCGCATTGCGCTGAATTGACAGCGACGACATTCCGATTGAACGGAAATGAAATTGCAAGGAGGCGGTCCAATGCGTTCGTCGATTGAGCTCTTTCCGTTGGTGGCAGCCACCGTCGCCGTTGGCTTTTTGCTGACGGCGAAGCGAAATCCAACGGCCGTGTCTCCCGTTCGGCAAAGCGAAATCGCCGACCTGACGATTTACGACGAGCGGATCGGCGACCGATCTGATCTGACACACGACAATCAGCGCGTCGCCAACGAGGTTTGCGACGCGCTCATGAAGGCGAAACTCGGAGGCGCTGAGATTGATATTTTCGTGACCGCTCGCGAGATCATGTTGCGCGGTGTCGTCGACAGCCAGGAGCAGTGGTCTACTGCCGCGAGTGCGGCTGCTAGCGTATCGAAATCCCGGCCGGTAATGATGGCATTGAAAATTGACCGTGACCGGATTGGCGCCCGATCAGGCTTGTCCCAAGACAATCAGCAGGTTGCGAATGGGGTTCGGAAGGCACTGCTGCAAGCAAAACTGGGAAGGATTGAGATTGAAATTCGGGTGCAAAATGGAGCGATTGAACTGACGGGAATTGTTGCCCGTCCCGAACAGCGGATTGCCGCCGAGCAGGCGGCAGCTTCCGTGGCTCATTCCATGCGAGTCATCAACCGCATTACGATCGGAACACAAGCACAGGTCGGTCCGGCAGAATCGCAGCGTAGGAGCGACACATCAGGGGGCGCTCACGGTCCGCAGGGGGCCACATCGGATGCTGCGGACCTCCTCCATGAAGGGATCACAATGGACGATGCCCTTGCGGCAATCGATGCAACAAAACGTATTCGAAGAATGTGGGGCGGGTCAAACTGGACAGAGATCTGCTGTACGAGTCCACGCTTCCCAGAAAAGTCAGTATTCCTGACGTTTCAAAGTGACGCCTCGAATACACCCCGACTGAAGCGTTGGATATCAACGGACGATCACTAACCACGATTTCCCACTTTCGTGGCAAGCACCATCGCTGAATCCCACGTCGCACTCTCAACTTCCAGGCGCCTCTGATTCGTGTTCACCGGCGTTGGCTTCAAGGGAGGCGATGTCGGGAGTACGGCGACGCTGGGGACAAGCCCAATCGGGCGGGTATCCCCCCCGCCAACACCCAGCGGTGGAAACTCGATCAGGGCCGATCAGACGGGCATCGGACGGGCTTGTGTTTCACCCGATTGTAATGGATGTAGTCGAAATACCGCTCGAAATCGTCTTCCGATTCCAGTATGTGTTTCCAGAATCGCGGTCCGCGGCTTCGGGTGCAACGGTTTGTCATTCACCCTCGTGGCCAACGAGATAGATTATAGGAGGTCTCTGCCGATCACCTGTAGGCCGCTTCGGGCTGAACCTCATCGACTCGCCGGAGTTGCTCAGTAGTCTTCAGTAGTCTTCCGAGATTTGTGCGGATTGCCAGAGTTCGACGTATTTCTCGCGAACGAACGGGTGGAGTTGGCTGGCAAAATCCTCAGGCAATGCGTTGATACGGATCAACTGAATGACGTCGTCAAGGTCCCGGGGACGATGGGCAGCGGTCATGCCGCTCGCGATCTTCAGTTCCAGCAGCGTATTCAACTTGAGGTACGGCACCCCTTGACCAGTCGTCGCAGCGTATCGTGGACCGGTGATCGCTCCATTTCGAATTCGATGGGGAGGAGTCGGCAAGGACGGGACGAATCCATCCGTGGTTGACGTGAATGTCCTGATCCCATTACGGTTCATTCCTCAGAACGCCGTTGCGATTCGCCAGATGGGGCAGCCCCTTCCGGATTTCCTGCGCCTGTGCCGTTCGACAGCTCCTTCCCCTTCTTTTCTCAAATACCTCTTTATGTCCACGACCAGCGTTCCACCGGTGATCGACAAATCCGAACAGCGGATTCGTCGGATGTTTGGGGAAATCGCCCAGCGGTACGATTTTCTCAATCATTTTCTGTCGGGGGGAACTGACTACTACTGGCGATGGCGAACCGTTCGCAAAGCCCCGCCCCAGGGGGATGCCCCGATCCTGGATGTCTGTACCGGAACGGGCGATCTGGCGCTGGCGTATTGGAAGAAAGGGGCCGGCAGCGTCTCGGTCGTGGGGGCAGACTTCACGCATGAAATGCTGGTGATTGCCGATCGCAAAGGGATCGGGCCGCGAGCGGCCAGCAGCCAATCAAACGCCCATTTGGCCTTCTTGCAGGCCGACACGCAACAACTCCCGTTTCCTGACGCTCACTTCCAGATCGTCTCAGTGGCGTTCGGGCTGCGCAACGTCACCGACACTTCGCGCGGACTGCGGGAGATGATCCGCGTCTGCCGGCCGGGGGGGAAAGTCGTCGTGCTGGAATTCTCCCTCCCGGAGAACCGCCTCCTGCGCTGGGCCTACGGCTGGTACTTCAAGAACATCCTCCCAAGAATCGGCCGACTCCTCTCTCGCAACAGCCACCAGGCCTACAGCTACTTGCCCAACTCGGTCGCGGAATTTCCCTACGGCCAGCGGCTGGCAACGCTGATGCGGCAGTGCGGCCTGGCGACGGTTGAGTTCACCCCCCTCACGTTTGGAATCGCCACGCTGTACGTGGGGACGAAGTGAACCTCACTTGGCGGCCGCCCAGCGGATCGCGTTGAGCATCAGCCGATTGAACGCGGGTTGTTTGAAGTCGTCGAGGTGTCCCAGCGACGTGTAAAACACTTTCCCCCCGGCACCGGTCGTGTTCGTCCATGCCGCCGGTTCTTCGGGGTGGTTGGCGACTCTGCCGATCAGCAGTGGCTTGGCCGTGCTCCCCAGTGGACTGGTCTGGTACAGCGATCCGTAACCCACCAGTTGCGCCAAATCGACTCCCTCGAAGATCGGGTGCCCTGCTCCACCGGTGGCGACAGCGAGCTGCGTCTGTGGACCTTCTTCGCGGTGTCCCACGTAATGTCCCCCCAGGACATCCGGATCAAACGTCGGCCACTCGGACAATCCCGCCTCCAGCGGCATTCCCACCCGCGGCGCAAACGCATGGCTGGCGGTCCGGATCCCCACGACCGGTTTTCCCGAAGCGACGAAGCGGCGGACCAGATCGAGCTGCGCCGCCGGCAAGGGGCGACGTCGAACGCTCACCACCATCACATCTGCCTGCTCCAGAACGTCCAACCCCGGGATGTTAAAGCGTTCGGTTTCGCTACCGAACACAAACGTCGTCCGGAATTCCTTCCCCAAATGGCGAGCGGCGAACTCCGGGAGCGAGACCTCGGTCTTGTATTCATCCTCGGCGACGACGAACACCACGTGCGGACGCTGGTCCTCCGAAAAGCGGAACTCCCTTCCTCCCAGCAGATCGACGCTGGTGATCGTCGGACACCAGTGCTTTTCGATGTGCTCGATCACCAGGTCGGTCCCGGTGCAGTGGTGGACGAACGGCGACTTGGCCGGGTTGTACATCGTGTCGGTCATGTCCCGGACCAGGATCACATTCATCCCCTGGTAGACCATTTGCCGGATGGAAAAGGGGCGGCCCAGGACGCACATGTTCGTGTGGACTCCCATCACGAGCAGATTTTCGATCCCCCGCTGTTTCATCAGGTAGTACGCTTCGGCGCTGTCGGTGATAGCGTCCCCGTCTTTGACTTCAATCGTCGCAATCTGGCGACTCCATGCCTTGTAGTTCTTGGGTTGCGGGAGGTCGTCGCACCCCCCGTCCGAGTCGTCGATGGGGAGTTTTCCCTCTTTGCCCGGCTCGAGGTGGCACCACCGCTCCAGCGGGCGCTGTGTGGCGACTGCGGGAGCGCTTTGCGCCAGTTTCCGCTGCGGCGTCCCTTCGTAAAAATCGAGCGTGTCGCTCGGACAATGGATGATGAGCACTCCCTTGGCCCGCGCCGCGGCGACCAGGGCGTTCATTCGCGGCGCCATTTCTCCGACCCGGCGCGTCGATTCGGCGCACCAGTGCTTGTCCCCCATGTCGCAAATCACCAGCGCCGTTTTCTTCGGATCCCACTCGACTGATTTTGTCAGCAAGTGATAGCGCCCGCTCCCTTCCTTGGTCTCAATCCGCCGTCGCGGATGTAGGAGCAGTAAGGCGTTGGAACGATTTGGCTCCGTTGCGACCTCCTTCTTTCCGATGACATCCGAAGGGGCGCGACCGCTTTGGCTTTGTTGCGGACTGGCTTCTGGCGAAGTGGCCGTCTGCGAACTGGGAACGGTCGCTGCGCGACCCTGTGCATCGGATCCTCCAGGTGCGCCGCTGGGTGTGAAGGCGGCCAAAGCCAAAATCGGGACGGCAGCCAGGAATAGGCTACGGATGAAATCAGATCGAAGCATGAAGTGCTCCCCAATGGTCGATGCGGTTCACGGCGACGGGAATGGCGCCAGTCGTGATGATATCGGGTGCGGGGTGGGCTTGCAGCCGTCAGGAGCAGGATGGACAATGGGGGCTGGAGATTTAGCGTGGGTTGGCTTTGGCAGGACGTGTTGGGTTCGGGGCTGTTGGTGCCTGATGAAGGAGCAGTACTTGATCAAGGCTTTCTGCCGGGTTCCCGCAGTCCCCTTGAAACTCTGCTGCTCGGGGCCGACCAGACCATGAACTGCCTGGCAAGCGAGCTTATTGGGCATTGTTCGCCCGTGGAATCAACATCTCCTTGCCTCGGTGTTGCGTCCTGGCGTTAGGTGTCGATCGCAGAGAATTCCACAACTCATGGACAAACCAATGCTTGCGCGATTCGGACAAACTCCCCGCATCTGTCTGGGCATGCAACTTGCGTAGGTGAGTTATTCAGCATCGTCAGGCACAAGGCCTGGACTCGCGGCTCACCCTTCGCGCTGGGACGTGGACGCCACTCGAGCAACCTCTGCGCAGAGATTCTGCGCGCTCCGTGCCGTTCGCAGCCATGGAACAGGTACACCGCTGTCCGGTCGCTGTGTTCCGTCGTGGGTGGTTTTTGGTGAAATCGCCGCTCGAGTTGGTCCACATCTACGGGAGTCATGGAAATGTATCGAAGGCTGATCGCCTTTTTCTGGGGGGTCCTGGTTGCCTGTTCGGCCGGGGGATTCTTGATGGCGGACGAAACGGACCCGGAGGGGGCGGACCTTCCCACAGCCGCAGCCACTCCCGACGCGGCCGCCGAGCCGGCCACCGCGGACGATGCGGTTCAAAAATCGCTGGCCGAATTGTCCACCAACTACGGCAACTTGAAAGTGGTCGCCGACACGCTCTGGGTGCTGATCACCGGGATGCTGGTGTTTTTCATGAACCTGGGATTCGCCTGCGTCGAATCGGGGATGTGCCGGGCGAAAAACTGCGTGAACATTCTCTCCAAAAACTTCATCGTCTTTGCCGTCACCTCGGTCGCGTTCTGGTTTCTCGGATGGGGGTTGATGTTTGGCGACGGCAACGGGTTCATTGGCCAAGAAGGACTGTTCATGGTGCATGGGGCGGACAATAGCCCGAGTCTGATCAACACCGACGCGGCTCTCAACAAATACGAAGGGGTTTACAAAGGGATCGCCTGGACCGGGGTTCCGCTGTGGGCCAAGTTCTTTTTCCAACTGGTGTTTGCCGGGACCGCCGCCACGATTGTCTCGGGCGCCGTGGCGGAGCGGATCAAGTACCACTCCTTCATTATCTTCAGCATCTTCATGGCGATTGTCATCTATCCGGTCGTCGGACACTGGATCTGGGGGGGAGGCTGGCTGGCGAACGATTACAATTTCCTGGATTTTGCCGGTTCAACGCAGGTCCACTCGATTGGCGGCTGGGCGGCTCTGGTGGGGATTCTGTTCCTGGGACCTCGGATCGGCAAATACGGCGCCGATGGCAAGGTCCGCCCCATTCCGGGGCATAGCATGATGGCGGCCACGATCGGCTGCTTCGTTCTGTGGTTGGGCTGGTTTGGATTCAATCCAGGGAGCACGATGGCTGCCGATCCCGGATTCATCGCTGACGTGGCGGTCGTGACCAACACCGGGGGGGCCGTCGCCACCTTGACCGCGACGATCACAGCCTGGCTGATGCTCGGCAAGCCGGACGTGGGAATGACGCTCAACGGCTGTTTGGCCGGGTTGGTGGCAGTCACCGCTGCGTGCGCCTGGATCAGCGTGGAATCGGCGGCCATCATCGGCGCGATTTCCGGTGTGCTGGTGGTGTTTGCGGTGGTCGGATTCGACAAGATCAAGATCGACGATCCGGTGGGAGCGACTTCGGTGCATCTGGTGAATGGAGTGTTCGGGACGCTCTGCGTCGGACTGTTTTCCGATCCCAAAATCATGGCCTCCCGCGGCCTCGATCCGGTGAAGTTCAAAGGCGGGCTGTTCTTCGGTGGGGGAATGGATCAGTTGATCGCGCAGTTGATCGGCATCTTCGCCACGGCGGCATACGTCCTGGTCGCCTCCGTCGCCGTCTGGGCGCTGTTGAAAGCGACAGTCGGGATTCGCGTCTCGAAAGAGGAAGAGATTGAAGGACTCGACCACGGCGAACATGGCAATGAAGCCTATCATGGGTTCGTCATTCAAGAGAGCTGAGACGACGGCACACCCCCCTGGCGCGGACTTCGCGCCAGGGGGCCGTTGGTCCCCTCAGTCGATGGTTCGCCTGCCTGTTCTACCTCTCGCTGACATTCGGAGATCATTTCCATGAAGAAAATCGAAGCCGTGATCCGGCATTTTAAGTTGGAAGATGTGAAAAACGCCCTGACTGCAAAGAACGTCCAGGGGATGACCGTCACTGAGGTGCGCGGTTTTGGACGGCAAAAAGGACACAAAGAGATGTACCGCGGCGCCGAGTACACCGTGGATTTCCTCCCCAAGGTGAAACTGGAAGTGGTCGTCGCCGACCAGCAACTGAACGCCGTGCTCGAAACCATCATGCAGGCAGCCCGAACCGGCAGCGTGGGGGACGGCAAAATCTTCGTGACCAGTCTGGCGGAAGCCGTCCGGATCCGGACCGGAGAGACAGGGGAAAGCGCCCTATAGGCCCTTCGGCGCCGATCAACTGGCGGGAGCACGGATGCACCCGCCCGTTGTCGGGGCCAACCCCGTGGGGCAGATATCCCAATCTGCCCGTGCGGTCTCCCAACCTGCTCCCGTGGAATCAATGCGGGCGCCCTTGCGACGTTGGGCCTTCGAACCTGGCCTTTGCCAGACTTCCTCTGTTCCGTGTTTTTCCGTGGCTTTTCAGATTTGACCCCGGAAGAACACGGAAGTCACACGGAAATATTCCTTTGGTTGCTGCCTGGGGCCAACCGGCCGGGATACCCGGCATTCCAACTGGCAGATTGGGAAATCTGCACCACGACTGGCGGCTTGTTCCCTGCCGACCCCTCTACTATAATCCTCCGTTCCATTTCACAAAAAGAAATTTCACTTGAGGAGTCTTCACGTGGCAGCGGTGCGCGTCGGTATCAACGGGTTTGGCAGAATTGGACGGATCGTATTTCGGGTCATGGCGGCCCGCGGAGCCGAATTCGACATCGTCGGCATCAACGACCTGGGGAGCCCTCAAGCCCTGGCGATGCTGCTCAAGTACGACAGCGTTCAGGGCCGATTCCCTGGAACGGTCGAGGCGACTGCCGACTCGATCGTCGTCAATGGCAAGAAAATCCGGATCACTGCTGAAAAGGATCCGCGGAATCTTCCCTGGAAGGCGGAAGGGGTCGATGTCGCGGTGGAGTCCACCGGGTTTTTCACAGGGCGCGAAAAGGACGGGAAACCTGGTTACGACAGCCACCTGACCGCCGGCGCCCGCAAAGTGGTTCTTTCGGCCCCCGCCAAGGACGACCCCGATTTGACCTGCGTCCTGGGGGTCAACGACAACAAACTGACAGCCGACATGAAGTGCATTTCCAACGCGAGCTGCACCACCAACTGTCTGGCTCCGATGGTCAAGGTGCTGGACGAGAAATTCGGCCTTGAAAAGGGGCTGATGACGACCGTCCACGCCTACACCAATGACCAGAAGGTCTCCGACCAGTTGCACCAGGATCCCCACCGCTCGCGGGCGGCGGCGATCAACATCATCCCCACCTCCACCGGCGCCGCCAAAGCGGTCGGCCTGGTCCTCCCGCACCTCAATGGCAAGCTGACGGGAATCAGCCTCCGCGTCCCGGTTCCCGCCGGAAGCATCACCGACCTGGTGGCGACCTTAGCGAAGGACGCCACGAAGGAAGAGATCAACGCCGCCATGAAGGCCGCGTCGGAAGGGCCACTCAAGGGGATCATGGAGTATACTGAGGATCCGATTGTCTCCAGCGACGTCATCGGCAACTCGCACAGTTGCATCTTCGACGCCAGTTGGACCTCCTCCATCGGCAAGAACCTGGTCAAAGTGCTGGGGTGGTACGACAACGAGTATGGCTACTCCAGCCGGACCGCCGACCTGATTCTGCTGATCGCCAACAAGAAGTAGTCGTCGTCCCGCCCTGTCCCCGATCCGTCGAGTGCGGGGCGATTCCTGTCCCACGCTCGACTGGGGAGGCTTCCGCCGCCGGACAGAAATATTTCCGCAAGTCTTTGCACTGCAATGACTTGAATTGGAATATTCGGGCTGGAGCGGCGAATCGTTGAGGGACATGTCTGGACGCCCCCCCGGAAAACCGGCACAATACAACCGTCCCGGGCGAAAGCTCAGTTCGCCCGGACGGCCTTGCATTCCGACTGCCTGACGACATTTCGCTGAGCGCTCAACTTCGTTTCCGCTTTGCAACCAACTCTGACACGTCGATCCGCGATGACCGAGGGATCTGTCGTCCGCAGGCTGTTGGCCTCCACGCCGCTTTTGGCGCCGTCGATGCTCAAGTGCGATTTTTCCAATCTGCATCGCGAAGTGGCGCAGTTGGAAGCCGCGGGAGCGCCGCTGCTCCATTGGGACGTGATGGATGGGCACTTTGTCCCCAATCTCTCCTATGGCGCGATGGTGATTGCCGCACTGCGCGAATTGACCGCGCTGCCGTTTGAAGCCCACCTGATGGTCAGCGACCCGGCGGCGTATCTGCCGGACTACCTGAAGGCGGGCTGCGATCTGGTGACGTTCCATATTGAGGCGGTCCCCCAGCCGGGGTCGCTGTTGCGTCGCATTCGGGACGCCGGGGCGGCAGCCGGGCTGGCCATCAATCCCGCGACTCCGGTCGATGCGATCCGGCCGTTTCTGTCACAGTGCGACCTGGTGTTGGTCATGAGTGTGGAGCCCGGTTTTGGGGGGCAGCAGTTTTTGCCAGGGGCGCTGGAAAAACTCCGCCGGCTTCGGGAACTGCTGGGAGACGAGACGTTATTGTCGGTCGATGGAGGGATCGGGCCCGAGACGATTTCCGCGGCCGCCGCCGCGGGAGCCAACCTCTTCGTCGCGGGGAGCGCCATTTTCGATACAATGGATTACCGCGAGGCAATCAAACGATTGCTGGACGCGGCGGCAGGGACGGCTGTTTCCGTTCCGCATTGCACGGAGTGAAACCAGGTTTTATGCCTCACATCGTCCTGATTCGTCCAGGAGCGACCCTCTTCGACGAACAGCAGCGGATTCAGGGAACCCTGGATTTGCCCCTCAGTCCGCAGGGCGAACAGCAAGTCGCGGCGCTGCTCGCCGAATTGAGCGCGGTCGAAATCGACATGGTGTACGCCTCTCCCTGCGAACCGGCGCGGACCACCGCCCTCCGGATCGCCGCCGCGCACCATGTGCCTCTCAAGGAGGTGCCCGACCTCTACAACGTCAATCTCGGCCTGTGGCAGGGGTTGCTGGTGGAGGAGTTGCGCCGCAAGCATCCCAAGGTGTTCAAGCAATGGCAGGAAACCCCCGAGGCGATCTGCCCGCCGGAGGGGGAAACGATTGCCGAAGCGATTGAGCGGATTCGCAAAGCGCTGGAGCGGCCGTTGCGGAAAAAGGGGAACCTGGCGTTTGTCGCCGCCGAACCGGCCGCCTCGATCATCAACGCCGTCGTCCGCGGACTCCCGTTGGACAACGTTTCCCGAACGGCGACGCGCGGGTGTGGAAGCTGGGACATCCTCAAAGAGAATCCGTACAAGTCCCATTCCGGAGAGTTTGTTTTGCCGCCCCAATTGGCGGTCGTACGTCCCGGCTAGCCCGGCGCGCCAGGAGAATCTGCCGATGACCACAGTCCCCCCTGCCCAGATCGAGCCTCAGGCCACCGCACCGCGGCGCAAGCGCGGCGTGCCGGAAGGGCTGTGGATGCGCTGCGATGGGTGCGGCGCCACGGTGTTCACCAAGACGGTCGAAGAGCGGATGGGGGTTTGTCCGGAAACCGGGTGCGACTACCACTTCTATGTCTCGGCGCGGACCCGTATCCAGCAGTTGCTCGACGCCGACAGCTTCGAGGAATGGTACGCCGAACTCTCCCCCCTCGATCCACTGACCTTTTCCGACAAACGGGCGTACCGTGACCGGCTGCGCGACGAGCAGGCCAAGACCGGCCTGCGCGAGGCGTGTATCGCCGGGCGCGGATATCTCCGGGGCCGACCGCTCGTCTGCGCGGTGACCGATTCCGCCTTCATTATGGGAAGCATGGGCTCGGTGGTTGGCGAAAAGCTGACCCGCTCGATCGAAGAAGCGACGCGGCTATCGCTGCCGCTGGTGATCGTCAGCGGCTCCGGCGGGGGCGCCCGGATGCATGAGGGGATCCTGTCACTGATGCAGATGGCTAAAGTCAGCGCTGCGCTGGGGCGCTTTCACGAAGCCCGCGGATTGTTCATTTCGGTCCTCACCAATCCCACCATGGGAGGGGTCGCCGCCAGTTTCGCCTCGCTGGGTGATGTGATTTTGGCCGAGCCTCGCGCCCTGGTCGGATTCGCCGGCCCGCGCGTCGTCCAGGCCACCGTCAAACAGGAATTGCCCGAGGGCTTCCAAACCAGCGAGTTTTTGCTGAAACACGGCTTCATTGACCGGATCGTGGCGCGGCCCGAACTGCGAACGGAAATCGCGCGCGTCATCGACTTTTGCGTGAAATAACTCACCTCGTGCGGGCCGATCGAGGATGCTCCGGCATGAATTTCCTTCAAAAGTTGTTTCAGCGGAAGCGCCGCATCCCCCGCACCGACGTCACACGCCGATTTGAACTCATCGGCCGGGTTGGCCAGGGGAGCATGTCCCGCGTGTTTCGCGCCCGCGACACCCTTTCGGGAAAGATCGTCGCCCTTAAAATCCTCGACAAAGAAAAGACCAAAAAGTTCGAAGCCCGGTTTGCCCCCGAACTCAAGAAACCGAGCGAGGGAGAGGTCGCCGTCACGCTCAAGCATCCACACATCGTAGAGACGTCGGAATGGGGAATGACACTGGAGGGGGAGCAATTCCTGGTCATGGAGTTCGTCGACGGGGTCAGCTTGAGCTACCTGGTCGATGTCCAGAACGAGCTGATGCAGAGCAAGCGGCTGCGGTTCATGATCGAACTGGGTGAAGCGGTCCGCCATTTTCACGAGCAGGGCTGGATTCACCGCGACATCTGCCCGCGGAACGTCATGGTCACTGCCGACAATCAAATCAAACTCATCGACTTCGGACTGGTGGTCCCCAACACCGCGCCGTTTCAGGCCCCCGGCAATCGAACCGGAACCGCTAACTACATGGCCCCCGAGCTGATCAAACGGCAGCGGACCGACCAGCGAATCGACGTCTTTTCGTTCGCCGTCACATGTTTTGAAATGTACACCCGGCGACATCCCTGGGCCGCCGCGGAAACGCTGGATATGGTGCTCCAACACATCAATTCTCCCCCGGTCGACATCCGGGAACTGGTTCCCAACATCGATGAGCAGGTGGCGAACACGATCATGAAGGGGCTCAAGACCGAACCCGGTCAGCGCTGGCCACAGATTCTCCCGATGATCCAGCAGTTCCGCGAAGTCCGCGCTCGCCTCAAAGAGGCCGCCAAAGCCGCCCGCGGCAAAGACGCTCCCCCCGTCGGCGGCCAGTCCACCAGCGAATTCGACCTCTCCGACAGCACCGAAGTTCCGGCGCCAAAACCGTCAAAAAAGCCCCCGCCGCGGAAGTAGGTCGGGCTAGGCGCTAGGGGCTAGGCGCTAGGGGTTAGGCGCTAGGGAAATAGGTGCCCGGCGCTAGGAAATAGAGACGAGCGAATAAGGCCCAAGCCCCCACCATTTTGCACTTTGCATTTCCCATTTCTCATTTTGCATTTCCCCACCACCCACCACCCACCACCCACCACCCGTACATGCCTTCCCTCCTCATGTGTCCTCCCGACTTCTACGGGATTGAGTACGAAATCAATCCCTGGATGAGTCGCGGCAGACAGAGCGACGAGGCTCTGGCCAGGGCGCAATGGCGCGACCTCCAGGCGCTCCTCGCACAACTGGGGGCCGACATTCGGCTGATGACTCCGGTCCAGGGCCTTCCCGACCTGGTGTTCACCGCCAACAGCGGCCTGGTTTGGAACAACGTCGTGTTCCTTCCCCGATTCCGGCACGCCGCCCGGCAGGGAGAAACCCCCATCGATGATGCCTGGTTTCAGGCCGCCGGGTTTGAAACCCGAGCGCTTCCTGACGGGTGGAATTTCGAGGGAGCAGGAGACGCCCTGTTCGTCGGCGAGACGCTGTATGGGGGCTACCTGATCCGTAGCGACGCCGGCGGCATGCAATGGCTTGGCCGACAGATCGGTTGCCGCGTCATCCCCTTGCAGCTCATTGACGATCGCTACTATCACCTCGACACCTGTTTTTGCCCGCTGAACGATTCGGCGGCCATCGTTTTTGCTCCCGCGTTCGACGAATACGCTCGCAACGCTCTGGCCGCTTCGATTCCGCTATTGATCTCCGTCGTCCCGGAGGAGGCTGCCCGGTTTGCCTGCAACGCCGTCGTCCTGGGCCGCGACGTCGTCCTCAACACCGGTTGCCCGCAACTCTCCGCCGCCCTGGAACAGCACGGATACCGCCCGCACAGCACCGACCTGGGAGAGTTCATCAAAGCCGGTGGAAGCGCCAAATGCCTAACCCTCCGCCTGGACGGCGAAGACGCCGCCCGCTGGCCACAGCGCCACCCTTGACACGGCATCTCCCAGGGGCGATGATCTACCCACGTCCATTCGGAAGGCAAAGACGACGTGTCTCTTGCGGAAAACTGTCATAAGTCTGGGGCCAGCGGTCAGGTGTCATGACCATTTTTCGGGGCGGCGTCCTTGCCCCGTCCATCATCCATCAATTTGCAGCGGACCCACTCGATGTCATCCAACCGTCGTCTCGATCTGGAAGAAGTTGGCGATGTGACCATTGCCCGCTTCACTGACAAGAAGATTCTCGACGAGAGTAATATTCAGATCATCGGCAACCAACTGTTCAGTCTGGTGGACGAGGATCATCGCAAGAAAATCGTTCTCGACTTCACGAACGTTGAATACCTGTCGAGTGCGGCGCTGGGCAAGCTGATCACGATGG
>JBJXGA010000392.1:0-6943 GCA_046152955.1 Planctomycetales bacterium
TCTATCGGGTGGGGACCGGGCCGGTGATGGTCCAGGGGGTGAGCGGAGCGGATCAGGTCACCTTCGGCGGCGCCGACAGTCTGACGTTCAACGGCACGACGTACACCTATGCGGCCGGAAGCGTCTCGGGCATCCGCATCCGGTCCCATGACGGAGACGATGCGATCAATCTGACGGGGGCCACTGCCGCGGCGCTGGTGCTGGGGGGGGTCGGGAACGACTCGCTCACCGGCGGGGCCGGAAATGACACGCTGGATGGCGGAGTGGGCGACGACACGTACCTGTTCCGCGCGGATCTGGCTTTGGGAACCGATTCGATTGTGGAGGGAGCTGGCGGAGGAATTGACACCCTGGACTTCGCGCAGTCGACACAGGCCGTCACGGTCAATCTGTCGGCGACATCCTCTCAAGTGGTGAACGGCAATCTGGTTCTGACTCTGTTTGCCGCCGACGTGTTCGAAAACCTGATCGGTGGCGCGGGAGCGGACTTGTTGACCGGCAACAATCTGTCAAATCTGATCATTGGCGGGGCCGGGAACGATACCGTTCTCGGCGGGTCAGGGCGCGACATCGTCGTGGGAGGCTCTGGCGCCGATTTGGTGCGGGGCGGAAGCGACGACGACATCCTGGTCAGCGGAACAATGTCGTATTACAGCGAAGCAACGCGAGTTCTGAATCAGGCGGCCATCACGGCGATCATGGCCGAATGGACGCGGACCGACGCCGATTATTCGACGCGCCTGTCGCGGTTGAAAAATGGCGGAGGACTCAATGGAACCACAGAACTCAATTCCACGACCGTTGCGCTGGATGACGGCGCGATCGACACGCTGATCGGTGACAGCGGAGTCGACTGGTTCCTGGGCGCGCTCTTCTCGCAGACGCCCGACACGTTCTCGAACATTGGCGATGGCGGGAGAGAGACGATCAACTGACGTCCGGCGCCGGAGGGCAATCCGACTGGCGCTCTGTCAGGCTGAGGCCGATCGTTGCGTCTTTACCGCGAGTCTCAGGCACCGCGCGGTGTGAAAAATGTTTTCTCGTGAATTTTTTTTTTTCACGAGCCATGCGATTGAATTGACTCATTTCAGCCTGTAGTCTGCGAACCCGCTGCATTTCCGTTCTTGCAGCAGACGCTCTCACGTCTGATTTCCATCCCGGGTTCTTCGGGCCGCAGGACATGAAAACGACATGTTTCAACCGTCATGGCGGCGGCTGGTTTCCTATGGGTTTATTACGGATCTTCTGAGCGGCCGTCATGCACGGAGAAACCACCGGCCGGGAAAACTGGCCAGTGAGTCTTGCCATGTTGCGGTCGAGCAACTGGAAGTCCGAGCGCTGCTGAGTTCCGCGAATCCCGCGGCCACATTCAATCCGCTTTGGTTCCAGTCGGGGTCTCCGGGAAATTCCGGCTACGGCCATAGTCAGGCCGCGACGAATGCGGCGAATGAAGCGGCAAAGCGGACGATTCCCGCGGATCATCAAAGCTGGATTGTGCAGCTTGATCCCGCCCAGGTGCGGGATCTGACGTCAATCGATCAGACGGCGGAGCTGTTGGCCGGTTTGCCCGGCGATTTCCAAATCGATCGCGGTCTGGGGAAGACAGGACAGGTGTTGGTCCAAACCTGGGGAGGCCAAGGCCAAGCCGTTTCCGCCTGGCTCCAAAAAAACCCATCCATTCTGCGTGTCGAATCCGATTCTCTCGTGCAGGTGAACGCATTGCCCAACGACCCCTTGCTCACCAGCTTGTGGGGTCTGGAGAATCCCGGCACCACCGGCAAGTTGGATGCCGATATCGACGCCGCGGCTGCCTGGGACATCTCCACCGGAAGCCGTTCCAACGTCGTCGCCGTGGTGGATACGGGGATCGACTACAACCACACCGACCTGGCGGCCAATATTTGGACAAACCCCGGAGAAATCGCCGGTGACGGCCTCGACAACGATGGGAATGGATTCATTGACGATGTTCGCGGCTGGGACTTCTTCAATAACGACAATAACCCCATGGATGACAACAACCACGGAACGCACGTGTCAGGGACAATCGGGGCCGTCGGGAACAACAACCTGGGGGTGGTCGGAGTCAATTGGCAAGTCAGCTTAATGGCTTTGAAGGTCTTTGACAGCTCCGGGAGCGGACCTTTGAGCGGCGTCATTGCCGCCACGAATTACGCCGCCATGATGCGCGACCGGGGGATCAACGTCGTAGCCACCAACAACAGCTACAACAATGGCGTGTATAGCCAGGCATTTTTCGATGCCATTGCCGCATGCCGGGATGAGGGGGTGATGGTCGTCGCCTCCACCAGCAACAGCGGAACGAACAACGACGTCACCAATGTCTTTCCCGCGAATTACCAACTCGACAATATCATCGCCGTGACGGCGACTGATCCCAATGACACGATGCTATTCTGGGCCCCGTATGGTGCTGTCAATGTCGATTTGGCTGCCCCCGGTGTGAGCACGTACAGCACGATCGCTGGAAATTCCTATGGCTCCAAGAGCGGCACGTCGATGGCGGCGCCGCACGTGACAGGGGTCGTCGCCCTGGCCGCCAGCTACGCCCCCGACGCGAGCTACCAGCAGATTCGCACCGCGATTCTCAGTAGCGTGGACGTGCTTCCCAACCTCGTCGGAAAGGTCGCTACGGGGGGCCGTTTGAATGCCGCAGGAACGCTTCAATACCTGCAGGCCCATTCCCCCGCTGTTCCGGGAGAGTATCTGGCAATCGCCACCCCCTTCGAGTCGCTCGACCTCGTCGTCGGGGGCTCGGGTGTGACGACCGTTCTGGATGGCGCCGACGATGGCTCGGCTTCGATCGATCTGGGGAGCCTGTCGTTCACGATGTTCGGGACGACCTACACCGGCGCCGCGTCGTTGTTCGTCAGCAGCAATGGCCTCATGACGTTTGGCAGCGGCAACAGCACTGCCGCCAATACGAACCTCACCAGTTCGCCGACACAGGCCTCCATCGCCCCGTTCTGGGACGATCTGCGGACCGACCAGTCCGCCGGCGACCTGGTGCTGGCCCGTTTCGAGGACAAGACCGGCGACAGCGTTCCTGATCGGCTGGTAATCGAGTGGAGCGACGTGGGGCATGGCCCGACCAGCCCCGGCACAGCGACGTTTCAGGCGATCCTGCAGCTCAACACCGGAACGGCCGACGGCAATATCATATTCAACTACGTCGATCTCGATTTCGGCGACGCCTCGATGAACAGCGGCAGAAGCGCCTCGGTCGGGATCAAGGCCACCGGAGCGCAGGGGGTGGACCGTCTGCTCGTCGCCAAGGATTCCGCCGTACACCCCTTGATCGGTTCGGGAAAGGCGATTCTCCTCGATCGGACCCGCCCCGGAGGGGACGTGATCGATGTCACTCCCGATCCACGTTCGACCAGTGTCTCCTCGATCGACGTCACGTTTACCGAAGCGATCGATCCGTCCATTTTTGACTACCGCGACCTGACCCTCACCCGCAGTGGCGGGGCCAACCTGATCACCAGCGGCGTGAGCGTGGCGCTCGTGTCCGGCACGACCTGGCGGATCAGCGGGTTGTCGGGACTCACCGGTTCCACGGGGACGTATGTCCTCTCGGTCGCGATGTCGGGAATTGTCGACACGCTGGGACACCGCGGCGCCGGTTCGATTTCGGACACCTGGGTGTCAGGCAACATGTCCCCCGACATCCGCGTCATTTCCGCCACCGCCAACGGCGCCACGACCCTCACGGTCACTTATGACATCTCGGGAGGGACCGTCCCCCAATTCGATCTGACCGTCTACCGCTCCGACGACACCGCGTTCGGTGGGGATCTGTCGCTGGGAACAGTGACCATTTCTGCGCCGGGCGACCTGACGGTCGGCCCGCACACGTTGAGCTGGACGATTGGCAACGGAACGGGAGCGATCCCGCTCCCCGGCGCCGGGGCCACGGAAGTCGATACCAGCTACTACCTGCTGGTGGTGGCCGACGCCGCCGACGTGGTGGTGGAATCCGACTCGACCTCGCCCGGAACCAACAACGTCGGGGTCTTCTCCGGGGTGTATCACGCCCCATCCGGACCGGTGCTGGTGCAGGGAGGTTCGGGAAACGATACCGTCAGCGTCAGCGGCTCGATCAGCGTCACAGTCAACAGCACGACCTTCACCTACGTCGCCAGCGACGTGGCCACGTTGCGCGTCCGGGGACATGACGGGGACGACACGGTGACCGCCAGCGCGCTGGGCAAACCGCTGTGGGCCTGGGGAGGAGCGGGAAACGACACGCTCACCGGAGGATCCGCCGCCGACACCCTTGTGGGTGGAGCGGGGAACGATTCGCTGGCGGGAGGAAGCGGCGACGACACCTATCAGTTCAAGGCCGACACGGCGCTGGGAAGCGACACGGTCTCGGAAGCGGTGGGAGCGGGGACCGACGGGCTCGATTTCTCGCCGGGGACAATGGCCATCGTCCTGGATCTGTCGCTCACCACGGCGCAGGCCGCGAATGCCTATCTGACTCTCACGCTGTCGGCCGGAGATGTTATCGAGAATCTGACGGGCACCTCCGACAACGACATGCTCACCGGCAATACGTTGGCCAATGTCCTCTTCGGCCTGGATGGGATTGACACGCTCCGGGGAATGGCCGGGCACGACACGCTCTGGGGGGGGAATGGCAATGACATGTTATACGGCGCCGGAGGGAACGACTCGCAGGCGGGAGGGGACGGGAACGATACCTATTACTTCAACGCCAGCGTCAATATCGGCGCCGACGTAATCACCGAACTCTCCGGCGAAGGGACCGATACGATCGACTTCTCGCAGTTCACCACCACGGGGGTGACGCTCGACCTGTCGAAGACAACGGCGCAAACCGTCTCTCCGGCGAATCTCACCCTCACGCTGTCGGCCGGGAACGTCTTCGAGAACATCACCGCCGGGGCCGGCCCCGACCTCCTCATCGGCAACGGCCTGGCCAACGTCCTCAGTGGGCTGGCGGGGAACGACACGCTGGAGGGAGGGGGCGGCAACGACACCCTCACGGGGGGAAACGACAACGACACCTACCGGTTCAACACCAACTCAACAATGGGGAGCGACACGGTGGTCGAGGCTTCCGGGGGGGGAACCGACCTGCTCGATTTTTCGTCCAGCACGACGCTGGGAGCGATCGTCGATCTCTCTAGCACCGCCAGCCAAACCGTCAACGCCAACCTGTCGCTGACCCTCTCGGGAGGGAGTTTCGTTGAAAACATGACCGGCGGCGCCGGCGACGACACCATCACCGGCCTCAGCCCCGGAAATGTCATCAATGGCGGAGCGGGCATTGACCTGCTCCGCCTCTCCGGGAACGGCACATCGCTCGACCTGCTCGCCACCGGCGGAACCAGTCTGATGAACGTAGAATCGATCGATCTGCGAAGCGGCGGAGCCAACACACTGGCGGTGAGCGCGGCATCGATCCTCAGCCTCGTCCAGCCTCCTCCCGCCACATCCCAAACCCTGACTGTCTATCGCGATTCCAATGACACCGTGACGGTCAATGCGGATCTGAACTACATCGGAGTGCAGTCGATTGGCGGAACGGCGTTTTCCGTTTATACGCAAGGAGGAGCGCGGTTGAACGTCGAGATTCCCGGCCTGCAGCCGGTCACCGTCACCGTCAACCTTTCCAGCGGGGTGTACACCGACAGCCAATACGCCGCGACGGGAACGGTATCAACCGTTGGCGGGACTCCGGGAACCACGCTGGATGGAGTCGGCCTGACGTTTACCTACTATGCCGGAGCAACCGTTTCTGGGACGCCCCTGTCGGGTGCGCCGGTCCATGTGGGCACATATACTGTCGTGGCCAACTACGCAGGGAGCGCCACGTTCAGCAGCGGAAGCGCGCAAACGACGTTCACGATTTCCCCCGCGGCGCTGACCATCACCGCCGCCTCGAACAGCAAGACCTACGACGGGACCACCAGCGCCGCCGCCACCCCGACAGTCAGCGGACTGCGGGGGAACGACACGGTCACCAACCTCACGGAGGTCTACACGCAGAAGACCGCCGGTTCCAACAAGACCCTGACTGTGGCCACGTACACCGTCAACGACGGCAACAACGGCGCCAACTACACCATTTCGACGGTCGATAACACGTCTGGCGTGATCTCTGCCAGAACGCTGACAGTCAGCGCGGCGGGAGTCAACCGGGTCTACGACGGAACGACGAGCGCCACGGTGACGCTCAGCGACAATCGGGTGGCGGGGGACGCCCTGACGACGAGCTATGGGAGCGCGTCGTTCGTCAACAAGAACGTGGGAACGGGAAAAGCGGTCTCCGTCAGCGGGATCGCGATCAGCGGTGCCGATTCAGCAAACTATGCCCTGTCCAGCACGACTGCCAGCACGACCGCCAACATCGCGATTCGGACGCTCACTGTGGGGGCCACCGGGGTCAACCGGGTGTACGACGGAACCACCAGCGCTACCGTCACGTTGAGCGACGATCGGGTTTCGGGGGACACGCTGAGCACCAGCTACGCCAGTGCGGCGTTCCTCGACAAGCACGCTGGCTCCGACAAAGCGGTCTCCGTCAGCGGCATCGCGATCAGCGGCGCCGATTCCGCCAACTATGCCCTCTCCAGCACAACCGCCAGCACGACGGCCAATATTTCCGTCCGCGGTCTGACGATCACGGCGCAGACCAACACCAAAGCCTTCGATGGGACGACCAGTGCCGCCGCGGTGCCGGTCGTCGCCGGTCTGCAATCCGGCGACACCGTCACCGGTCTCAGCGAAGTCTACGACTCCAGCGCCGTCGGAACCGGGAAGACTCTCTCGGTCGCGACCTACACCATCAACGACGGCAATAGCGGCCAGAACTACAGCGTCGCCACCGTGGCCGACACCACAGGAGAAATCCAGCTCGCCACCGACATCCAGATGACCTCCCTCGTGACCG
>JBJXGA010000435.1:0-26009 GCA_046152955.1 Planctomycetales bacterium
CTGTTCCTCGTTCAGCACTGCCTGACACATGGGTCGCCTCCTTGAGAAAACGCATCGAATTCCATTGATGCAACTGCACTTTCATAATTCTCTCAAATTTTCCACCCACTTTCCAGACGCACACACCGCCCGCCCCCCTGGGGGAGCGTCGTTGGCGAAAACCGGTCCCCATCGGCTACAATATCCGTTTTGGGCAGGTCTTCGACTTTGGGTCTCATTCTGAAAGGCAATCGCATGTCGAAACGAGCGGCGTTGGTGTTGTGTGCGGGACTGTGTACTCTGGTCGGACTGGGGGCCTTCACCGCCGGATACTCTGTGGGAGATGACAAGAAAGACGCCCCCCGGCTGTATGAATTGCGGACCTACACGACGCATCCGGGCCGCTTGCCGGCGCTCCATGCGCGGTTTCGCGACCATACGATGAAGCTGTTCGAGAAGCACGGGATGCAGAACGGCATGTATTGGGTGCCCACCGACGAAAAGCTCAAAGACAATACGCTGATCTATGTGGTCTCCCACGCCAGCGCCGACGCGGCCAAGAAATCCTGGGACGCGTTCATCAATGATCCGGAATGGCACAAGGTGCGGGACGCCTCGGAAAAGGATGGAAAAATCGTGGCTAAGGTGGATGCGGTGTACATGACCCTGGTCGATTATTCCCCGGTAACGAAGTGATGGAATTGCTGCGTCCCCTCGCCGCCAAGGAGAGCTTTCGGCGGCGCGGGGGCGATCGACGCGAACGCCGCGTCATGCCCGAAGTCCCCTGGAGAGGTGCGCCATGACCGCGCCCGCGTCTCGATTCACCCCCAACCACACCCCTTGCGGACGCACGCGCCGGGAGTTTCTCTGGGAAACGGGGGGAGGCTTTGCAGGGCTGGCACTGCTCGATTTGTTCAGCCGCGATGGATTTTTCGCGGCTCAGGCGAGGGCCTCCGAGCCCCCTTCGGGTGGAAACGACGCGCGGTATCTGTTGGCCCCCAAGCAGCCGCATTTCACTCCGCGGGCGAAACGGGCCGTGTTCCTCTTTATGAATGGGGGGCCCAGCCAGGTCGATACGTTCGATCCCAAGCCCGAACTGCAAAAGCGGGATGGGGAGCCCTACACCCCCCCCGAAGGGTTGCAAGTCGGCTCCAACGGTCGCCCGGTCGGACGGTTGATGGCGTCGCCGTTTCCGTTCGAACCTCGGGGGCAAAGCGGTTTGCCGATCAGCAGCCTGTATCCGGAACTGTCGCGGCATGCCGACGACCTGTGCGTGATTCGGTCGATGTACGCCGACACCGCGGCGCACGCCTCCGGCTGCCTGCAGATGAATACGGGAGCCATCACGATCGGCAAGCCGTGCCTGGGAAGCTGGCTGAGTTATGGGCTGGGAACGATGACTGAGAATCTTCCGAGTTTCGTCGTCATGACCGATCCGCGCGGCGGGCCGATCGGCAGCGCCTCGAATTGGACCTCAGGCTACATGCCGGCTGCGTATCAGGGGACGCTCTTCCGCAGCGTCGGTTCACCGCTGCTCGATCTGGCCACTCCGGAAGGGGTGAGTCCGGAAACCCAGCGCCGATCGCTCGATCTGCTGGCGCGACTCAACGCCGAACATCAGCGGAGTCGGCGGTCCGAATCGGAATTGGCGGCGCGAATTCACTCGTACGAACTGGCCTATCAGATGCAGACCACGGCGGCCGAGGTGGTGAATGTCGATCAGGAATCGTCTGAAACTCGGGCGCTCTACGGATTGGACGAACGCCGGACCAGCGATTTCGGCCGGAAGTGCCTGATCACCCGAAGATTGCTCGAGCGGGGTGTCCGATTCGTCCAACTGTATTCGGGCGGGGGACACATCGAAGATACCTGGGACGGCCACACCGATTGCGTGACGAATCATACGCTGCACGCTGGTGAAACCGACCGGCCGATCGCGGCGCTGATCGACGACCTGAAGCGGACGGGAATGTGGGAGGACACACTGCTGATATGGGGGGGAGAGTTCGGGCGGACCCCCACCAGCGAAGGGGTGGGAAAACCGGGACGCGATCACGACTGGTACGGCTTCTCGATGTGGCTGGCCGGCGGCGGGGTCAAAGGGGGCCAGGCGGTGGGGGCCACCGATGAATTGGGATTCCGGGCTGTCGAGAATCGCTGCCACGTGTCGGACCTGCATGCCACGATTCTGCACTTGTTGGGGCTGGATCACACGACGCTGAGCTATTTTTACCAGGGACTCGATCAACGCCTGACTGGAGTCGAAGGCAACCGCCGGGTCATCGAAGAGGTCTTGGCCTGAGTCCCCTCTCCCCGGTTCGCCAAATCGCGATGCTGACTGTCGGACTGATCGGCCTGGGCCCGGAATGGGAACAACGGTTTCGACCGGCCCTGGCGAAGTTGCGCCATCGCATCCGCGTTCAGGGAGTGTATGCGGCGGTCGCCAACGTCGCCGACCAGATTGCAGCCGAATGGAAATGTGAACCGGCGACGGGGATGCTGGCACTGATGCAGCGGAAGGATGTGCGCGCCGTGCTGATTCTGGACGCCGCCTGGTACGGCGCTGTGCCGGCTGAGTTGGCCTGCCGCGCTGGCAAACCGGCGTTCCTGGCAGGTTCTCTCGCCGACTGGGGGACTCGTTCGGATAGGATGTTGGTCGGCGCCAACGACGGAGCGCCCACGCTGATGCCGGATTTTGCGCACCGCTACACTCCCGCCACATCACGTTTGAAAGAGCTGCTGGCAACGCGCCTGGGGAGGCCGCTGGCGATCGCCCTCAGCCTGCCCGAAAACAAACAGCCCGATGCGGTTTCATCGGCGACAGCCCCGGTCACCTCCCCCCTCTGGCAACGAAGCGACGCGCTTCTGGCGGCGATCGATTGGGTGTGCCACCTGATCGGAACCGCCCCGGTCAGCGTCGAACGGCTCCGCAGCGCAGACGGATTCGATGAGGCGCGCCTGGTGTTCCAACGACCTGCCGCTGGAGGGGACTCCCCGACCGCCTCGATCTGCATTGGCGGAAAGTCGCGCCCCACGACCGATTGGCGCGCCGAGGTGGGTTGTTTGAAAGGGCGGGCCTCGGTGCAGGGACCGGACCGGATCGATTGGGAAGATCCCGACGGAGGGCGTTCCGAGTCGTTGGGAGAGGAGCGATCCGCCGTGGAGGTCATGCTGGATCATTTTTCGAGGCGCGTCGTGGGGGGCTTGATACCGGCGCCGACGCTCGACGATCTGCAGCGGGCTGTCAGGCTCGCTGGAGCGGCCGACCGGAGCCTGGCCCTGGGCGTCCTGGAGTCGGTGTCGTAGTGCTGGCGGGAAGTGCCGCGCGGTCCGGGACGAATGTGAAAAAACTGTTGGATGCATCGAAAAAGTTGCATGGCGGGCCGTTTTTCCCCCAGCCAAGCATTGAAGGGGGTTGGGCATTCGGGTGTAATGAGTCAATGAGCATTTCATTCTCCTGCGACAACTGTCATTCGCAGTTTACCGTCGATTCACAACTTGCCGGGCGTTCAGCCCGCTGTCGAAAATGCGGACGGAAGACGCAAATCCCCAGCGACTCCTCCCCCGGTCGCCCGCTGGTGAATTGGCAGCAGGCCGGTGCGGGGCCCGCCCTGCGCGGTTCCACCGCAGTGGGAGGGGGGGGCGGCGCTCGGGCTCAAGGCGCCGCGGGGATTGGGACGGCGAACGGTGGACCACCCGGCCGCGCGGAGCGCTGGCTGGAGGCAGTCAACAGCCAGATCGGTTTAAAACCAGTCACGATGCCTTCGATTGCAGCAATCCGCCAGCGCCCCAGGGATGAACCGGAGGACGATCCCCGCACTTCGTACAAAGTGGTCTTGCCCCGCGAACTGCGGCAGAAAAATCGGATCACCAGCCGCCCCGCCGGCATGATCAAGGTGGGCTATCTGCAGGGGCTGCGTTCGTACAAGAATTTCTGGGGAAACCTGGCAGCTCTGTTCCGCTGGATCAACGAGACGGCCTATGGGTTGTCGATTCCGTTTCTGATCCTGGCGATCGTGGGAGCGATCATGAACAAGCACTCCCTCACCGTGCTGGGGATCAGCGTGATTGTCCTCTTGAACATCGCCCGGTTGGGGTCGGGGCTGTTCAACCTGGCGGTGATTCCCTTTCGCGACAATCCGATCAAAGGGGTGCTGTTTCTCTTCCCGCCGGTGACCGCCTATTACATGTGGACGAACCGTTACCGCTGGCGGAAGCCCATTCGGCGAGTTCTCAGTCCGCTCGCCACGCTGGCCGTGGTGATTGCCGCGTATGTCTATATCCCCTGGCTGAATGGCAACCAGGAGGCGCGAGGCAAACTGGAAGATCGAATCGGCAGCGCCGTCCGGGGGATTCGCCAGGGAATTTCGGAATCTACCACGGAAGTGGGAAAGAAGGCCTCCGAGTTGAAGGACAAAGCGGCCGAACAGCTCAACCAGGAATCGATCGACAAGGCCAAGGCACAGGGCTCGCAGTTGCTGGAGGGACTGCAAGAGGCGACCAACAAACTCTCGGGAAGCGAAGAGAGCGCGCCCGCCGCAGACAACTCCATCCCTCCCCCTGCTCCGCCTCGCGGCGGCCGCCGCGGCAAGAAGTGACGCGGTTCACCTCGCTCGCGTTCGAACATCTGACCTGCGTCATGCCCCGGAGAATTTATGCCCGTCCCAGAACATCCTGAATCTCCCGCACCGCCGACTGGCGCCCCGGCGGAGCATGACGAGATCCTGCTGGAGCCGACGAATCCGTTCGGTTCGAGTCCGGAGGAAACGGATGCGGGGGAGACGCCACCCTTGCTGGATGCCTGGCAACACGCCTCCGGCGAAGCGACGATGCAACTCCGCTCCCGGCTGGCCGCTGCATCCGGGTTTCTCGCGGTGGCGTTCCTGGTGATGATGGCCTTCAGCCTGGCCAGTTACGACTCGATCTACGGTCTGGCAGCCGGATCGTTGGCGATTCGCGCGGTTTTGGCCGCCCTGGTCTGCGGCCTGATGCTCAGCGGCGCGCCGCTCAGCTTTCTTCAATTGCGATGCGTCGAGTACCTGTTCTTCGCCCTGGAAATGCTGGTCTATGTCTGGGGTCAACATTCGATGCTCTCGACGCTGATGCTCCAGGGAGACTGGGACAGCGTGGCGCTGATTGAGAAAAACGGCATCTTTCGCGTGGCGGTCGTGATGCTCGTTTACGGCGTGTTCATCCCCAATGATCCACGGACGACCGCCCGCGTCGTGATGACCATGGCCCTCTGCCCGATCGCCGTCCTGGCGGCTGTGTTGCATCAGGCGTCTGTCGCCCAGGTGGCCGACAGTGGCATCGCCGGCGCGGAGGGGACGGCCCTCAACGCGCTGTTCGTGTTGATCGCCGCCGCGCTGGCCATTTTTGCCTCGTTCACGCTCAACGGGCTGCGGCGCGAGCTGCACGACGTGCGGCAATTGGGACAGTATCGACTGCTCGACAAACTGGGAGAAGGGGGCATGGGGGCGGTTTATCTGGCGGAGCATCAGTTGCTCAAGCGTCCTTGCGCCTTGAAGCTGATCAATGCGGATCTGGAGGAGAACGAGATCGCCGTGGCCCGTTTTGAACGGGAGGTGCAGTCCGCCGCCAGTCTGTCGCATCCCAACACGATCGAAGTCTATGACTACGGTCGCGCCGACGATGGGACGTTTTATTACGTCATGGAATACCTGGCGGGGCTGTCGATTGCCGATCTCGTGCGCCAGGAGGGGGAATTGCCGGCGGGGCGGACGGTGTACCTGGCGCGGCAAGTGTGCGGCGCGCTGGCCGAGGCGCACCGGATGGGTCTGGTACACCGCGACCTGAAACCGGCGAACATCTTCGTGGCGATCCTGGGAGGCCAGTGCGACGTGGCCAAGGTGCTCGATTTTGGGCTCGTCAAACAGGAAAACCCACAGGACGGCAAGCAACTCACCGCCGATTATACCGTGAGCGGCACCCCGCAATTCATGTCCCCGGAGCAGGCCCGCGGCGAACGGAACATTGACGGGCGGGCCGACCTGTACGCCGTGGGGGCGATTCTCTACTACATGCTCACCGGCCGACCTCCCTTTGAGCGGGAGAGCGCGATGTCGCTGATGATCGCCCATGCTTCAGAGCCGGTTCGCCCGCCGACGCAGCTCAATAGCCGGATTCCACAGGATCTGGAAGCGGTGATTCTCAAATGCCTCGCCAAGGCTCCGGCTGATCGATACGAGGATGCCAAAGTGTTGGCGACCGCACTGGAACAATGTCGCTGCGCCTCTGAGTGGTCCCAGTCGCAGGCGGAAGCGTGGTGGCTGCAACGGGCGGCACAGGAATCGGCCGCCGCGGAGGGGGCCGCAGTCCCTCAACCCTGACGGAAAAAACGCGACGGTTCGAGCCGCCTGCAAGCCCGGAGAGAGCGCATGTACGGACGATTGATCACACTGCTGGTGGCGGTGCTGTTTGGGCTGATGGGGACGCTATTTGTCTTCAATTGGCTGTGGGCCAAGTTTTTCGGCGGTGGACCGGTCGGGGGTCGTCAGGTCCAGACCAGTCCGGAAGAGGAGAAGCAAAAGAAGCTGGAGGAGCGTGCCAAGCTCCGCGAAGAAAATCAGGCGCGCCAGGCCGAAAAGCTGAAACGGGAACGGCACTCAACCAAAGCAATCAACGAGGCGGCGCAGAGGGGAGTGGCGCAACCCTTGAACGACGACGAGCTCGATCCCCGCACCGGGAAAGTCGCCTGGCCCAAGCTGCTCACTGGATCGGACTATGGCCAAGAGCGGCGGTTGATCGAGCAATGGTTGGCGGAGCGGGCCGCCGCCCCGACCGAGCGCCGCAGTCCCAAGGCCCCGCGCGAGGCCGTGGAGGCGATGCTCACAACCCTCCGCGGCCAGATCCGCGATTTGCCGACCAACGACTACATCGCGGCCCGAAAGTTCCTGGAGTCACTCGCAGCCTCGCTGCGGCCTGCGGAGCAATAGTGATTTCATGCGCAAGGGTTGCCGGGGGTTTCCTTCGGTCCGCCGCGCACTAGCCCCAATACCGCTCGCCATGCCAGTTGACGGAGGGCTGCGTTTCGACCTCGATATCTCCCTCGACGCGGCATTGGCAAGCCAGGCGCAGATCTTGTTCGTGCCCCAGCCGCGCGAAGCTGGTGATCGGGCCCACCATCAGCCGCAGTTTCTCAAACCAACCCTGCGGGCTGACGTTTTCCACCCCTTTGGTGATGTGGACACGGCAACTGGCGCATTGCGCCAGGCCACAACAGTTCACGTATTTGTGGAGACCGGGATAAAGCGGAATACCTTCCTGGAGCGCCACCTTTCTGAGGTTGGCTCCTGGCTCGACTTCGATTTCTTTCTTTTCCTTGACGAACTTGATTTTGGGCATGAGTCAATCGGCAACGGCACGGCGCCAGTGGCGCAGGTTCTGAGGTGGAAAATGGACCCGACACTGGCTGATGATAAAGGGTCAGGGACTGCAAATCCAGCGCTCCGGCGGCAACAAACCACGAGACCAGGGCTTGCTGCCGGATCGCTGATCCGATTGAATGTGTTCCTCAACCGGCGGAGTGTCCTCCGTCGGCGTTCCTTCCGGTTGTTCCCCCTCCGGCCTGTGACCGGAATCGAATCCCCTTTGGCCATGTGTGACATCGTCTCATGAACATTGTTTGCAGCGGCGCCCCCTGGAGCAGCGTCAGTGCCGATTGGCTCATCGTCCCGCTCCCCGAACAGTTCGCTCTCTCCGGTCCAGTCGCGGCGCTCAACGAATCGTTGGGAGGACTCCTGGGACGGCTGCGGGAGGGAGAAGACTTTACCGGCAAGCTGGCTGAAACCGTGGCGATTCCCGCTCCCTCCGGGATCGCCGCCCGACGATTATTCCTGGTGGGACTGGGAGTGTCCGACAAACTGACCGAAGCGGCCTGGTACCGCGCGGCGATGACCGCTGTCCGGAGCGTCTCGAGCAAAAAATCCCCGCGCGTGGCCGTGGCCCTGCCTCTCGACCAGATGCCACAGGTTCCGGCGGCACGGGTGGTGCAGGCGTTGACTTGCGCACTGCACGTGGGGAGCAGCGGTCAGGATTTGTTTCGCACGGAGAAGAAGCGCTTTCCGCTGGAGCAGGTGGAATTGCTCGTTTCCCCCCAGTCGCAAACCGCCGCGCTGCAATCCTCCATCGACGCGGGAACCATCGTGGGGGAGGCGATCAACCTGACCCGGGAGATGGTGAATCTTCCCGCAGCGCTGATGTATCCGGAGAGCTTTGCGGACCGCGCCCAGGAACTGGCCCGGCAACATCAGATCGACTGCCAGGTTCTGGACCAGCCGGCGCTGGAGAAAGAACGGATGGGCTCGCTGTTGGCGGTTGCCGCCGGAAGCGACCGCTCCCCGCGGCTGGTGGCAATGGAATATTATGGGGCGCCGCCGGGTTCACCCCTGCTGGCGCTGGTGGGCAAAGGGGTGACCTTCGACAGCGGCGGGCTGTCGATCAAGCCCACTGACGGCATGCTGACCATGAAGTGCGACATGGCGGGAGCTGCGACCGTCCTGGCGGCGACGGTGGCGATCACCCGGCTGAAGCTTCCGGTCCGCGTGCTGGGGCTGATGGGGCTGGTCGAAAATATGACGGGCGGGTCGGCGATGAAACTCGGAGACGTTCTGACGGCCCGCAGCGGCGTCACGATCGAGGTGCAGAACACCGATGCCGAAGGACGGCTGGTGCTGGCGGACGTCCTGGATTATGCCGTGTCGCGGGGAGCCGATCGGATCGTGGATCTGGCGACGCTGACGGGGGCCTGTGTCGTCGCGCTGGGGGAGGAAGTCGTTGGCGCCATGACCAACGACCAGGGGTGGTGCGATCAGGTTCTGGACTCCGCGCGGACGGCCGGCGAGGAGATGTGGCAACTTCCGATGTTCAGCCACTACGACGAGTTGATCAAAAGTGAAGTGGCGGATATCCGCAACGTCGGAGGCCGCTGGGGAGGAGCGATCACCGCCGGGAAATTCCTGGAACGTTTCGTGAGGCAACGTCCGTGGGTTCACCTCGACATCGCCGGCCCCGCCTTCGCTTCCAGCGACAAGCCGCACCGCGACGGCGGAGGAACCGGGTGCATGGTGCGGACGCTAGTGGAACTGGCGAGGCGGAGCAACCCATGAAACTCAGCTTCTTGTTTTACGAGCCGATCAGCGACTTGATTGAACTATCGCGGCGGATGGCGCGGCTGGTGGAACTGGGCTTCCAGGGGGTCGAATTGACTGCCAGCCATCCTCCCCCTTACCCCCCTGAGGCGCTGCTGGAACTCTCGGAGCGGCACCGTCTGCGCATTGTGTCGTTTCTTTCGGGTTGGTCGTATGGTCACGAAAAGCTCTGTCTGGCCAGTCCCGATCCCGACGTGCGACGGCGTGCCGCCGAGCGGCTCATGTGTTACATTGACTATGCCGCGCCGCTCCACGCACTGGTTGTCATTGGACTCATGCAAGGTTTGCGGAGCGACGAGCCGGACGAAACTGTGGCGATTCCACGGATTGCCGAGGGCTTGCGCCGCGCGGCGGATCATGCCGCACAAAAACAGGGGCGACTGATCCTGGAGCCGGTCAATCACCTGCAGGTCGGCTTTCACCATACGGCGGCCGCCGCCGCGGCGCTGGTGGATCGTGTCGGATCGCCGGGGCTGGGTTACATGCTCGACACGATCCACCTGCACATTGAGGAGCGCTCGGTGATCGAGACGATCCGCCGGCACGGAGGTCGCATCGAGCATTTTCACCTGTGCGAATCGAATGGCGGGTTGTTTGGGACCGGAGCGATCGATTTTTGCGGCGTGCTCGGAGCGCTCCAGGGGACCGGCTATGACCGATTCATTTCGGTCAAGGTCTACCGGGACAGCCACTGGGAGGACGCCGCTCGACAAGCGGCTGAAACCGTCTTGCCGCTCATCACCGCGCCGGGACGAAACCACGTCTGACCGGGAGCGTGTTCAGACCAACGACTGAATCGCGCGACCGGTGCAGATCGACCAGGGGCGTTGAAACTGGTCGTGAATCTCCCGGTTCGGATCGATCCCCAGCGCATGATAGATCGTGGCATGGATGTCGACCGGATCGATCGGTTCGGACAGCGGATAGGCCCCCTGCTTGTCGGAGGCGCCGATCACCTGTCCGGTCCGCAATCCCCCGCCGGCCATCAGTACGGACGAACAGTCTCCCCAGTGATCGCGCCCCGCCTGGGGATTGATCTTGGGGGTTCTTCCGAACTCCCCCATCACCACCACCAGCGTCTCGTCGAGCCGCCCGCGCTGCGCCAGATCCTCCAGCAGCGCCGAGAGGCTTTCATCCACCATCGGCAGCAACTCGGTCTGGAGCGCCTCGAAGTTCTTGCTGTGCGTATCCCAACCGTCGCAGACCGTCATCTCGTTGAAATGAATCGCCACCAGAGGCAGACCGGCACCTGTCAGGCGGCGCGCCAACAGCATCGCCCGCCCGAACCGATGCCGCCCGTACCGCTCTCGTACCGGCTCAGGCTCCCCGGCCAGGGAGAACAGGTCCGATTCGCGGCGGCCCGCGGCCCCCGTCAGCAGGACCGCCTGGCGTCGGAGTTCGTCATACTCGCGTGCGACGCCGCGGGCTGCGGCCCCTCCCTCCAGCAATGACAACAGCGCCGAGCGGCGTTCAAACCGCGCGGCGGGAACCTGCTCTGGCGGGGCCAGCGCGGGGACCGCTTCCAGCGTCCCAGGGTCGCCGTTGACACACAGCGGATCGAATCGCGTTCCCAGAAAACCGGCGCCCCCACCACGGAGCGGAGTGCGCGCTCGTTGAAACTCGCCGCGGATGCTGCTCCGGACGGCGACTTCCGGAATGGCGACAAACACGGGCAAGGCATTGACCGCCGGGCGGGCGTGCGCCAGCACTGACCCCAGGTGCGGAAAGTCTCCGCGCTGGGGAGGACGCACGTCGTTGTCCAGCGCCGGCTGATCGACCGGGCGGCCGGTCAGCGTGTAGTAGATCATGGGGGTGTGGTTGCTGTTGGGATGGCTGACGGAGCGGATCAGGGTGTACTGATCGGCCAGCCGCGCCAGGCGTGGGAACAGCTCGCACACCTGCACCCCCGGAAGGTTGGTGTCGATGGGCTGAAACGGCCCGCGGATTTCAGCGGGGGCCAGCGGTTTCAGATCCCACATGTCCAGATGGGGAGGCCCTCCCAGGAGATACACCAGGATGCACGACTTGGCTTTTCCCCAGGCGCCACGCGATGCGGGGGCCGCTGACGCGGGGGTGAGGAATCGATCCGGCAAGAACCACCCCGCCGCCGCCAAGCCGCCCCCTGCGCGGAGCAGCGACCGGCGCGAGCCTTTTGGCGACGACAGACCGGTGAGAAAATATTGCATCATCGGGACATTCTACACGAACCACGCACACCCAGGGGAGTCGGACTCCGATTCAGTCAGCCGGCTCCTCGTCTCCCGCCGCCGTGACAATCCAGGGGATCCACGCCAGCGCCACGCGCGTGACCTTGATGTCGGCCTTTTTGGGTTTGATCTCGACAACCTCGAGCTGAATACTATCCGGGCGCGTTGAGACTTCCAATTCGTCGACTTCGGACTGGAGTTGGCGATTCAATTCGTTGAGTTGTTCGTCGATGAGTGCGACGTTCTCCTCGGCTTGCTCCACTTCTTGCTTGCTACGACCGATTTTTGAAGCTGCTCGGGCAGCGGTGGCCGCCCGATTGACGTTCGCCGCACTGGCCAATTTGCGTCCGAACAGCGCGCCCGCCACCGACGAAGCCATACTGATCCAGGAGTGCATTGACTGCTCTCCTGCTTGACTCTTTTGCTTGTCCACTTTCTGCAGGGCCTTACGCCTCCGTTCTTCGAGAGCGGCGAACTTGGTGGCGTACTTTGTTCTCAACTTCTCGACCTGCGCGTCTCGCTGCTCCCGCGCCGCCAGAGAAAGCCGGGCCCGGAAATCCCCTTCCATTTCCCCGCCGCGCGACGTCTCCTTTTGGTCGGGGCAATGCCACAGCGTGAGCACGCGGTGCCGGTACAGGTGGTCCTTGAGCTGGGTCGCCAGGCGGCTGAAGGTTTTGGGCTGCGTCAATTCCGACGGAAGCGGGGCGAACAGACCGGCGTCCCCCTCCGGCGCCGACTCCCATTCGGGCTCCTCATCGGTCGCGACATCGGCCCCCGTCCAGGCCTCGGCGGTTCCGGTTCCCGAAACCTCGTCCCGCACCATCAGCGACTCCCAGACATCCGTGCCGCTCCGCGCCTGGGTGAAGTGGACCCGCGCCGTTCCAACCAAGAGCGGGCGATACAACAGCTTTCCACCCGCGGGAAGTTCGCGGCGACGGGGGACGAACAATTCAGGAATCCCGGGAGGAACCAGCGGGCGCTGTGTTTGCCCGGCCGTGGCCCCCCGCGTTGGGCCTGACTGTCCAGCGACAGCCGCCGCGGCAGCAGCCGGCGCTCCCACCTTGCGGGGCGCCATCAGCGCTTGGATCTGATCGCGAGTGAGCGGACCGCGCAGGTACGAGAGCAACCAGCGGGTCTGCATCACCGCCGGTTGATCGGCATGGACGTTGTTGACGAGGAACACCCGATTTCCCAGTCCGGAAATGATCTGCTCCATCTCAGCGCGGCGGAACGCGACACCAGCGGCCGTTGAGGCCCCTTCCAGGCCGTCGAGCACGCGGGCTTTGTCCCGTTCGGTCTGCAATCGCCCGATGAACCAGGTGCCGGCGTTTGACAACCCCTTGTAATCCAGATCGACCGGATTCTGCGTCGCCAGCATGACCCCCAGTCCGTAGGCCCGCGCTTGTTTCAAAAGCGTCAGCATTGGCGTTTTGGAGGGAGGATTCGCCGTTGGGGGGAAATATCCGAACACTTCATCCATGTACAACAAGGCCCGCAGACTGGATGTCCCCGATTGTTTCCGCATCCAGGAAATCACTTCGTTGAGGAGCACCGTGACGAAGAACATCCGTTCGGCGTCGGAAAGGTGGGCGATCGAAATGATCGACAGCCGCGGCTTTCCCTGAGGGGTGTGCAACAGGCGGGCAATGTCCAGCGGCTCCCCTTCGCGCCAGCCGGCAAACCCGGGGGAGGCGAGCAGATTATTGAGTGTCATCGACAGTGCGACCCGCTCCTTGGCGGGAAACGTGGCTTCCAGGTCGAGCACGCCGATCTTGTCAAACGGCGGGTGCTGAATCTCGCGCACCAGCCCCGCCAGGTCCAAGTCGCGCCCTTCGCGCCACGCGCGATCGAACAGGCTCGAGAGCAATACGTGTTCGCGGCTGCGCAGGGGATCGGCGTCAATCCCCAACAGCGCCAACAGGCTCGACACCGCCGCCCCGATCCGCTCGCGGAGAGCGTCGGTATCGGACAGCGCGTCGGCGGGGGGGGCTTCGAAGGAATTCAGGATGCTGAGTGGCAATCCCGCGCCGCTGCCGGGGGTGTAGACGGCGATGTCCGCGCTGTCGCGAAATCGGGCGATCCGATCGATCGGCTGGTCCCACGCCTCCAGGCCAGCCCGCCACTGGGCAGCGGTTTTCTCCGCCAGTTGTTCCGGGGAGAGTCCCTGGCGCGCCGCGTCAGCCGGGTCAATCCAGGGCTGGAAATCCCTCGGCTGCAATTCGGGGAACGTGAGCAGCAGGTTTCCCAGATCCCCTTTGGGGTCGATGGCGATGGCCGGAATCCCGTCGATGGCCGCTTCCTCCAGCAGCGACAGACAGAGCCCCGTCTTGCCGCTCCCGGTCATCCCCACGCACACGCCATGCGTTGTGAGGGCTTTCGACTCGTACAGCAGCTTCTCTTCTCTGGGCTGCCGCGCATCGGCATCGTAGTGCTTGCCCAGGTAAAACACGCCGAGTTTTTCATAGTCTTGCATGGCGCCGTGAGACTTCGGGAATGGGATGGGAGACGCGTCCTGGGACGCACCGGGAACGACAGGCATTCTACCGATGTTGACGCGGGTTGCCATCCCCCGCCCGAAGCGGCGCGGGCGGTCAGGGACGCGCCGCGGTGGGGCAATGTCGCGAGGATTTCCGCGGCCCGTCGCGGAAATTTGGCGCTTGACAAAGCCGGATAACTTGACTACTAGAGTCCTGCGTGCGGTGCTGCCGGGATCAATCCGGCAGAAACGGTGTACCCCAAGCAGGTTATGGCTTGGACTTCGACCCGCCCTGCGGATCGCTGCGAGGCTGCTGGAAGCCGGAGAATGTGTCGAACGCGTGGAGTGCCACGCGGTTCGTCGGTCTGCGGCGGAAAGGCGGCGTCCTGGCGAAGTGGCCAACCTGCTGCCAACTAGTTTCAGTCGTACTGTTGAGGATTCCTGCGATGTCGATTGCCTGCTGTGACGAACTGCTTTCCGTTCTGAATCCGATCGCGGCCGTCCGGCTTTCCGGCGCGGCGCTGCGTCCCTTCACCTCGGCCGGTCCGTTTGCGGCTCGCAAAAAAGGGGACGACGAGGAAGAAGACGGCGGAGAGGATGAGGAAGTCGAGGATGATGACGAGGGAGACGAACTCGACGAAGAGGCCGAAGACGACGATCTGGAAGAGTTCGAAGACGACGACCTGGATGAATTCGACGACGAGGAATTCGAAGAAGAATTCGACGACGACGAAGAATTCGACGACCTGGATGATGAGTTCGACGACGACGAAGATGACGATAAAGACGAAGACGAGGATGAGGACGACGACGAGGATGACTACTGAGCCGGTCGCCCGCTGAGGCCTTCCCCGGAGACCCCGATCGTTTCCGGGAATTCTCGTTCGCTGATCCTGTCGTGCTCGCCGCCGTGCGGATTCTCGCCCCCTTCCGCGCGGCGCGGCGAAGGAGTTTTAGTCTCCCTGTGCTAGTCGCTCCAGCAGCCTCTGCGACCGGGGGCCGGTTGCCAGACAGCGAAACTCACGGGACGTGGAACTTGGGGAGACGATCTCGATGCGCAAGTGGTCGTCTGGCAGCAGTTCCGCCACGCGGTCTCCCCATTCCACGAATGACACCCCGGCCGATCCGAAATACTCCTGAATCCCCAGGTCGCTGAACTGGTCTCCTCCGGTCAATCGGTAGGCGTCGAAGTGATAGATCGGCCAGCGTCCGGCATACTCCTGCACCAGGACGAACGTGGGACTGGTGATGTCGCGCGAATCGACTCCGGCGGCTGCCGCCACGGCGCGCACCAGGCGGGTCTTGCCAGCCCCCAAGTGCCCGATAAGCGAGATGACCTGCCCCGGCTCCAGCGCGCGCGCCAGAGCCGCGCCAAACCGTTCGGTCTCCGCTTCGCCCTCGGCAACCCGGCAAAGTTGCCGTGATGCTCGGGCAGGGTTGTGTGCCTTGTCTCCCGCGTTGGATGGAACCATCGAATCAGTTCGCCGGGCGGTTCATGGAATTCGATCCGGACTCTCGAAGTCGTGCGTCCAGCCGCTACGGGGAAGCGCCTCCATGTTGCCGTCCGGACGACGGAGACGGCAGTCCCGGCCAGCCACGATCTCCCCAATTCTGGAGAGGGGAGTCGCAAATGGCGGGTCTGCCAGCAGGCGCGCCCCCTCCTCGGCGGAAGCTGTGAACAGCAATTCAAAGTCTTCCCCATCCCCCAAAGCGTGCTCGAGGGGTGTGCGGCCGTCCATAGCGCCGCGCGCCGCCTCCGAAATGGGGATCCGCTCGGCCTCGAGAATTCCTCCCACCGAACTCTCCTCCAGGATGTGCGCCAGGTCAGCCGCCAGTCCATCGCTGACGTCGATCATGGCGTGGAGCGTTGCCGACTGATGTAACGCCAGCGCCTCGGCGATCCGGGGGGGAAACGAAAAATGTCGTCCTGCCAGGCTCCCGCCAAAGGCCCCGGTGGCCATGATCCAATCTCCTGGCCGGGCGCCATTGCGCCGCACTGGCCCCGTTCCGGTCGGTTCTCCCAAGAGCGTGATGCTGATCACCAGCGGGCCGTTCCAGGTGTTGGTGTCTCCCCCCGCCAGGGCCACGCCGTACTCGTCCGCCAGCGCCTGGATGCCGTCGAACAGCCCGCGCCCCAACTCCATTCCACCGCGGCGGGGAAGAGCCACGCTCGTCACACAGGCGACCGGACGGCCCGCCATAGCGGCGATGTCACTGAGGTTGACCGCCAGCGCTTTGCGTCCGATCTGCTGAGGCGTCGCTGGTGGCATCAGAAAATCGACCCCCTCCATCAGGAGATCGACGGTCACCAGGCAGTTCCCTGGGGGGGGGAACGTGACCATTCCCGCGTCATCGCCGATCCCGACCGCAAGCCGCGCGTGCGGCGCGGCCTTCCGACGAATCCAGGCGATATAGTCAAACTCGTGAGACACGCCTCCGAGTTTACTTGCGCTGCTCAGGGAGGTTCAAGTTGCCGAACAACACTTCCTGTCCCCGGACAACATAAAACTTCAAGGGAGCATCTCCATCCGTCGTTCGGGTCTGGTTGAGGATATATTGGATGTCCTCGTGCTTGACAGTTTCCCATTTGTCGAGTCCCACCAGGATGTCGCCGCGGCGGATGCCATGCCGGGAGGCGGGGCTGCTGGGACGCACGTCGAGGACTTTCATGCCGCCGCGATAGCGGCTGCGGAACGATTCCAGTTGTGCCGGACTGGCTTTATCGAGTTTGACCCCCAGGAGGTTCCACGACTTGGAAGCGAGCGCGTCGTCGGCGACCAGCCGCGGGCGACCGGGGATCGACTTGACCTGACGGCCAGCGAGCGGCTTGGCGGGGGGACCGGCGATCTGCGTCGGATCGACGCGGGCCAATTGCACAGTGAGCGTGGCCGGAGAACCGTTTCGATCGATGACCACATCGACCGGAGCTCCGGCGGCCTGTCCATGAAAGGCCCGCTCCAGATCGGCTTTGTCATTGACGCTCAAATTCCCGACGCGAGTCACCACGTCTCCAGGCAGGAAACCGGCGACCGCCGCGGGACTATTGGGCTCGGCGGCGTCCACGACCAACCGTTTCGACTCGGGGGACTTCACGTCGTGGGCGATCAGGCCGTGGAAGGTCTCGTCGAGTTTCCGGATGTCAAGCAGATTGGCGATGAACCTCCGCGCATCGTCGATCGGAATTGCGAACCCGATTCGTTGCGCGCCGGCGCGGATGGCGACGTTGATGCCGATCACCTCGCCATCGAGGTTGAGGAGCGGTCCGCCGCTGTTCCCCGGATTGATGCTGGCGTCGGTTTGCAACAGGTTTTTGTACGACTGGTGGTCATTGACTTCGACGTCGCGCGACAGCGAGCTGATGATCCCCTGGGAGACGCTGTGTTCGTAACCAAAGGGGTTCCCGACCGCCAGCACGGTTTCTCCGAGCATCACGTCGGAGGAGGTGCCCAGCGGAATCACCGGCAGGGGACGAGAGGGGTTAATCTTGATGATCGCCAGGTCGTGCTTGATGTCGTAGGAAGTGACAATGGCGTTGAACGTGCTGCCGTCGTAGAGCGTCACGCGGAGTGAATCGACGTCGGCGATCACGTGCTGGTTGGTGACGATGTAACCCCGCTCGTCAATGACGATTCCGGTTCCCATCCCGTTGATCTTGCGTCCCCCCCCTTCACTCAGTCCGTCGCGGTCCCGATCGCGATCTCGGTCGCGCGAGGTGCGCTCGCTGTGGATGTTGACGACGGCGGCCTTGGCGCGGCGAATGGCTCGGACCTGCGGGGACTCGCGCGCTTCGGAAGCCGCGTGTGCCGCCTGGCCTGCCAGCGACGACATCTCCAGACACAGCCACAAACCGATGATCCACGTTCGCATGCTGACGTTCTTTGTGATGGCGAGGCGGTATGTCGAGCAATTGGGAACTGCTGGCGAGTCGGAGGGCGGCGCTCTACCCGAGGGGAGAACATCGCCGGCCGGTTCACGTGGTTCCGGAATTGCAAATCGTCTAGGCCACAGAGCTTGCTTGACGTGTGCCCGCCTTCGAAGCACAGCTTACCCAGACCGAATTCGGTCCAGTTTTTCCGGATTTGCGGGTTCCGCGCGGGCCGTGGTGACGGCGATGGGGGATTTTGACTAGAATTTCATCAAGCAGCCTGGGAGGCGAAAAACGGTTCGATGCGGCCGGTCCGCGGTAGAGTCGGTACAGCCGCTACAACGCGTCCCCGGCCCCCCCTACAGCCCCTACAACTGGAAAGGTTTCACATCCCGATGACCCGCCGTCAGAAACTGGAACAGATGCTGGCCGCCAGCCCCGAGGACACGTTTCTCGAGTACGCACTGGCCATGCAATATGCCTCCGATGGCGACGACCCGGCCGCCGTGGCGCGGATGTCCGCCCTCATTGACCGCGATCCGCGGTATGTCCCCGCCTATTTCCAACTGGCGCAGATCCGCGTGCGGCTGGGTGAGACCGACGGAGCGCGGCAGTCTCTGGTGCGGGGAATCGAAGAGGCGCGGCGGGCTGGGGACGACCATGCCGAGGGGGAAATGCGCGGCCTGCTGGAACAGTTGGCCGGTTGACCGTCTGGGGTTCCGCGAGTCGCCTACAGCAACGGCGCGATCGGAACCCCCTGCGTGATCCGGTATGGGCGCCCGGAGAGATCGTGAAACTCCCCTTGTGTGTCGATCCCCAACAGGTGAAAAATGGTCGCCGCCAGATCAGCGGGAGTGTAGGCGTCGCTGATCGGAACGCCCCCCTGCGGATCGCTTTGTCCAACGATCTGTCCCGGACGAATTCCTCCCCCGGCAAAGAAACAGGGAAAGACATCTCCCCAATGATGCCGTCCGGGAGTGAAGAGTTCGCCACTGGCATTTTTTCCTCCGGCGGCGATCGGCGAGATTTTGGGAGTCCGTCCCATCTCGCCGCACATCACCACCAGCGTTTCATCCAGCAGGCCCCGCTCCTCCAGATCATCCAGGAAGCCGCTCAGGCAGTGGTCGATCGAAGGGAGCAACTTCCCTTTGAGATCCCGGAACGCGTTCTGATGCGTGTCCCAGCCGCGCAAATTGATTTGCACCATCCGCACTCCGGACTCCACCAGACGGCGCGCCACCAGGAAACCCTGGCCCCATTCCTCACGTCCGTACAGGTCACGCGTGGCGTCGGACTCCTGCGTGAGATCGAACGGATTGCGTCCCCCCGGCCGCGTCGCCAGCAACAATTGCAGCGCCTTGTGCCGGTAGACATCCCAGTCCTGCAACAGACCCGATCGGTCGGCCGCGTCGAGCTGCCGGCGCCAGCCGTCGAGCCGCTCCAGGAGCGCCAGGCGATGTTCCACCTGCGGGAGCGGCGCCCCCCCCGACGCCAGTTCGGGGAGGTGAAAGTCGGGATTGCGGCAACTCGAATTGTCCCACCACGCTTTCGGTCCCGGCCCCGCTTTTCGTTCGGGATCGTTGGGGTCGTCGTGGCTGAAACAGTTGGGACAAGAGCCGGCCGCATCGGGCGCACGGCATACCGGCGCCAGGTCGACGCGCCAGCGATCGTACGCAGCCCCCAGCATGCCGGGGGTTCGACCGGGATAAGTCATGAGGCTCGTTCGGGGCAACTCAACGACCGCCGGCCAGCCGACCTGCGGATCCGGGGGAGCCGCATAGGCGATCAGCGAACCGATCGAGGGCCACTCGATGCGTCCGGGGCGCGGATTGGCGATTGTGGCGTTGGTGTCCCCCACCGGCATTTCAGTCGAGCCGGTGTTCAGCAAATACATGCAACTGAGATGCTCGTTGCGAAATTGCCGATCGGCCAGGTGATGCATCGTCCGCACGACGGAAAACCGGTCGGCGCGCAGCGCCAGGCGGGGCAGGTACTCGCAGAAATTGACTCCAGGAAGCTGCGTCTGCGTGAGGCCGTATTCCCCGCGAATCCCGTCGGGCGCTTCGGGCTTGGGATCGAACGTTTCGAACTGCGACGGTCCCCCCTGTTGAAAGATGAAGACCACCGATCGTGCGCGCGCTGATCGGCTACGAATGCTCCCTTCCCCCTCCAGTCGCAGGAGGTCGGCCAGCCCCGCGCCGAACAGGCTGAGCCCTCCCACACGGAGTAGCTCACGGCGCCCCAGCAGGGGATGGTCGTCGGGTCGGCAGCCGGGGGGACGCATGCATCGCTCTCGATCAGTGACGAAGAGACTCCAGACCTCTGGAAGGTACTCCGTCAGCCTTAGTCGTGGCAAGGCCAGTCGCCATTACGCCGGGCCATCCGGGGAACTCTTCCGCTCGTCCAAGTCCTTCTCGGGAGCCGATTTGGACTCGGACTGACGCTCCACCAGGATCACCAGTTGAACCAGCCGTGGCCGCGCATCGGCGAGGGGGGCGTCCTCGGTCGCATCGCTCCGCCCGGATTCGGGAGACCCGCTAGAGGGCGCTCCTGCCGCCGCAGTCGAATCTGATCCGCCAGTGACAGGCGCCCCAATGACCGTGACGACCATCTGCTGCGCACCGACCTCAGAGGGAACGACGTTCGCAATGCCGTTTGGCGTTTCCTCGGTTGTCGATGGAGGTGATTTGAGTCGGTTCTTGGACAGACCTTTGGCAGGCGCGCCGCGCGGGAAGTGGGGCTCTTCAGAGGGGCGCGTGGCGACATGCGGCCGGTGCAAATTCAAACCGGGTGGGGCCTCGTGATGTGATTGGAGGATCGCCAGTTGCGCCTTTTCTATCCGGCGTCTGGACGGATCGTCGAACTGGTCCGCCTTCAACGTCCCTTGCACGCGCCATTGAGCGATCGGACGAATTCCATTGTCCCGACGCTTCTGCAATTCCTGGAAGGCCGCCGTCAATTGCCTCACATCCGCGACGACGAAGAGGGCCTGGCGCGCGGCGACAGTCTCCGGGGATTTCGCGGTACCCTTTGGCGCGCCACCGTCCGAGTCACCCGTGGAGTCGACCGATTTCTCAGGCGCGATCTCGATCTTTTGCTGCGTGAGGACCGCTTGCACCAACTCCCGGCCGTCAACGCGATCCACGACATACAGCGTGACCACCGGGATCGATTCCGGATCGCTCAACTCCTGGACTTGAGCGATCAACCGCTCGATCGCCTCCTCCTCTTCCTGGGTCAGCCCCTGTCCCTCAACGGGCTGTTCTTGCGGCGGTCTCCCCAACGCGGGAGGCACCTCCGCTCCGTTGTCAGCCCCGCCCCCACCGGTCAGCGGCGCTTCGCTCTGCACGGCGGAGCCATCCGACCGACTGGCACCAGCCCCGCCGGACGCAACCAGATGCAAATCTTGACCGACTTCGTCCTCCTGAGCTCCGGGGGCATGGTCTGTGTTCGACGCTATGGACGTCCCGCCAGAGATCTGTGGGGCAGGCGCTGCACCCGGCTTGTCCCCTCCCCATCGGACCATGATCAACAGGAGCGCGGCGGCCGCCAGAGGGGCGCCGACCGTCAAACCCCAGTACCGCGCCTTGCGCCAGGATGAGACCGTGGGAGCCGCGGGGAGCAACATCCTCCGCTCCACCTGCTGCATCACGTGGGGGGCGAACTCCGCGGGCAGGCCGGAACGCGGGAGTTCCTGGATCCACCCTGCCAATCGGCGGAATTCGTCCAGTTTTTGCCGTGCGTCGTCAGAGGTGGTGAGCCACCGTTCCACCTGCGCTGCCTGGTCGCCGGGGAGTTCCCCATCCAGGTAGGCGGACAGCAGTTCTTCACGAAAGGTTTGTGGGTCAAAGGACTGTGACATGATGACTCGTTTGCTTGAGGACAACGCCCTGAAAAAAACTGATGACGAATCCTCCGTCAGGAACAATCTTCTGCGTGTCGGCGCCGGGAAATCCAGAATCGTCCCCCTGGAAGACGGGACAACCTGGCCGTCGCATCGACCAATCGCCACTGATGTCATTCATCGACCGGTCGCTCCAACAATGAGGCCAGCCGGGTACGCAATTCGCTGCGCGCCCGATGGATGCGGCTGCGAACCGTCCCCACCGGACAACCGACCACCTCGGCAATCTCTTCGTATTTGAGGTCTTCCATTTCTTTGAGCACCAGCACCGTTCGAAATTCTTCAGGGAGTTCCGCCAGGGCGGCGCGAACGGCCTCTTGCCGTTCGGCCGTTTCGAGGGCAAATCCTGGATATTGATCGGCGTGAGGGTCGGTCGGCTCCAATCCCGATTGGGCGCGGGCGGCGTCGATCGAAACTGGAACGCGGCGTCGTTTTCGTTGGCGGCTGACGGCGGAATTCATGGCGATCCGAAACAGCCACGAATAGAACGCCGACCGGCCTTTGAAGGTGTGCAGTTTTTGGAAGGCGCTGATGAACGTTTCCTGGGCTACGTCCCGCGCATCCTCGCGCGATCCCAAAACATTGACCAGCATATTGAACAGCCGATCCTGATAGCGCACCACCAGATCGCCAAACGCCCCCGTCTGGCCATTCAGACATTCGGTGATGAGCTGTTGATCTGGTATGAGCACGCTGAATTCACGGCTGCCGAAAGACTTGGACGCATTCCAATGGAAAAAAGTTCCCAACGGTGTCATTCGCCTGCAATGGAATCACCGAACTGCTCCAGGGAATACAACGCAAGTCTTTTGATGTTAATGGATTGCGCTACAAGTCCCAAATACAGATTGATCGGGACCGGAGGGACGGGCGTATTCGAGCACCGAGACACCGGGATCCGACGATTCAGCCACCAGCTCCAGTCGGCCCGTCCGCCCGATTCGCCCGCAATCTCAGCAACTCGGCCTCAAGTTCGCGGTTCCGCGCTGTGACAGTCTGCTGCTCCACCTCGGCCTTGATTCGCGCCGCCTGAGCATCCGCAAGCGCCGCTTCGGCTGCTTCGTACCGCGTCAATAACTCCTCTCCAGTCTGGCGGTCCTGCAGGACCAACAACCCCTCCTCGTTCCGCAACCGAATGTCGAGTTGTTCGCAATCCAAGGATCCGTCCGCGTCCGACTCCACAGGGAGATAGACGCCCCCGTGGAGCCGATAGCCGCGCAGGGGTGGTTTCAGGTACTCCCCCGTCGGGTCATACAGGAAATACTCTTCCACTCCCAATTCCTGGTAGAGTTGGTGCTTTCTTCGCAGGTCTTCCCCCGGTGTCCCCAGGGAAGTGACCTCAAACACCACCTGGGGAGTGGCCCCTTCTTCCCAGATTTTGAACACGCGCCTGTCGCCCGGATCGCAATTTTTGACGACAAATGTATCCGGCGAGACGAACCGCGTGGGATTTCCCGGCTCGTAATAGAGCAGCAGATTGCCGCTGATGTAGACGCGCTGATCCCGATAGCGATATTGTAAGAGGTCGATGAGGCGGACCATCCAACCGCGATGTACGTCGGTTTCACCCATCGGTCTGCCATCCGATTCAGGATATCCGATTTCCGCCAGTTCCAGTTGCGCGCTCATCCGACGCACTCCATCTGATCGAGACCGCCTGCACCTTCGAGTTTGTATTCTACCCTGTGGTGACTGGCGGATTCAATCTCAGTCGAGGGACCAGATCATGAGTCCAATCACAACGGCTCCGAAGCGGACGACGCGAATCGAATCCAACGTGCCCAGGGCCAATCGTGGAACCCCGGTCGGTCGAGTGGCCTACCGTCGGATGTCTGGTTTCGCGACTGATTCGCATCCGAGTCCCTCTTGCGGACGAGTCTGGGCCCGTTCAATTCCAACCACTGGAAAGGCGCCCTGTCGCTCGCTTGCCGCGCTGGCGGTTCTCTTTTGTCTCCCAGGAATCCCCTGGCAGATAGCAGTCGCTCAGGAGCATTCGGCGTCCCCCACAGCACGACTTGCGAAACCAGCCAGCACAAAATCGAAGGCCCCCCCACGCTCTACCCCCAATCCATTGGCCAAGGTATTGCAGGCACTCCCCAGGGACCAGCGCATCGACCCATCGGGCGATCCTCTGCCGGATGGGATGATTCAGCGGTTGGGGAGCAGGCGATTCAAAGTCCCTGGCGGGTGGCGGCAACTGGCGTTCGCCGGAGACGACGAGTGGATTTGGATCAAGGCCGACAATCGGCTTTGGGTGATACACCGGGAGACTGGCCGGGTGGTCAACCAGCGCCAGTTGCGCCTAGCCGACCGGTACATCCCAACGCTGACGGCCTCTCCCGATGGTTCCCGCATCGCGATCGGAATGACGTTCTTTTCTCCAGGTGATGACAACATTGTCGAATACGGCGTCGTGATCCTGTCAGCCCGGACGACGGCGCATCTGCGGGAATGGCGATGGAAAGGACCTAGGGGGGAAATCACCTGCCTGAGCTACAGTGGTGACGGCGACAAACTCATGACGGGAGCGGGCCGTGGCGGCTTTGCTTTGTGGAACGTTGAAACCGGGGAACGCGTGAGGAAATGGCAACCGGAAAAAATCCCGTCGCATGCAGCGCTCTCTCCCGATGGACGAAAAGCGGTCGTGGGAGGCTGGCAATCCGAAGCGATGTTGTGGTCGCTGGAGCCAGTCACAGCGCCGATCCCCCTGCCGGGAAGAGGAAGAAACGTCTCCGCGGTGGCTTTTGAATCCCATGGCCGGGTCTGCGCGACGGTACAGAGAGATGCCGTCCGGCTTTGGGACACGGCGAAAGGGGAGCCGCTGGCCACGCTCGTGGCAGGTGAGCCAAACGGGTATTCCGAGGCCGACTTTGGGATCGCGTTCACTCCTGACGGCAAGCTGCTGGCGATTCCGGCAACCAGCATGCATCGGATTGACTTGTGGGACATCGCGACGCGGCAGCGAGTTGGTGTCTTGCCCGTGCATTCTCCACGCGGGCTGGTGATCAGCCGCAATGGCCGGTGGCTGGCCGCTTCGACGGAAGAGGAGTTCACCACAATCTTTGACTTGCGGACGCAGCAACCGGTCAACTCTCCCGAGCTGGGACATAGGAACGAAGTGTCTCAGGTACACTATCTGGATTCTCAAACGATCGTCACCTCCAGCATGGGGGACGCGCGGATTTGGGACGCTTCCACCGGTCGGCAGGAACAGGTTTTGGCTCATCTGGATCCCAGGAGCTGGGTTCGCGGATTGTCGATTTCACCCGACAAACAGCAGGTCGTTACCAGCGGATTCGATGACATCGTGGGGATCTGGGACAGGAAGACCGGGAAACGAGTACATTCCTTCGCAGGGCACGGTTGCGCGGGGCGCTCGCGAACCATCCGGTTCACCGCTGACGGGGGGCTAATCGTCTCCTGGGGGGATGACGGCGTGCTCCGTCGGTTCGACCCCCGCGCGGGGAGTTGCCTCTCCGCACGAGCGCTGGGACTCCCGGGTTTTGCCGCCGACCCAGATCAAGTGAGCTGGGAAAAACTCAGCACGTCCGTCTTGAGCGCTGACGCAAGAACGCTCTTGGTCCGCACCGGGGAGATGCTCTTCGAATTGGACACGGCGACGGGGAAAGAACTCCGGCAGACCCCGTTTTTTCCGGATGCCAATCCGTTGGTTCTTTCCCCGGACGGTCGGTGGTTGGCAACGGCCTATACAAGACGAGATGATGAGGGGAACGGCACCGGGATGAAAATTCGACTGATGCAGCGCGGGACATTCCAGGTCGAGCGCGAATGGGATGTCGTCGATCCGCACAAGACAGATTCCGCGAACCATGCGAAGCCAGACTCGGATAATCCAGACGAACCAAAACGTCCTCCCCAACCGCCGACCGTTTGGGAATCTCATTGCGATCAAGGGATCGCCTTCTCCCCTGATTCCACGCTCCTGGCCTGGTCACGTATGGGCCCGCGGAATGGAATCGACATCGTTGATCTGCGCCGTCAACAGATCCTGGCCAGCATTCCCGTCGAATCTCCCGCCGGCTGCCTCGAATTCTCCCCCGACGGCGCCCAACTCGCCTCAGGCCACCACGATTCCACAACCAGCATCTGGAATCTCCACCACCCCCACTTCGCCATCCCCAGCCCCAAACCCCTAGCGCCTAACACTACAGCGCACTTTCGCTGTTCATCCAGTGTCGCAGCGAGGCAGTTTGGATAGTTGAATGCCGAGTTCTCGAAACTTCTTCTTCCGGGTTTTGGTATGGCTGCGACGCGCGGCATCGTTTCGCTCCTGCCAGTATTCCAGTTTGGATGCGGCTCGCTCCAGTCGTTTGCGTCTCGCCTTAGGCGGCAGCGGCAACGCGTCGATCAATGCGTTTGCGGCCGCATGCACTTGCGGCAGAGTCAC
>JBJXGA010000405.1:0-4364 GCA_046152955.1 Planctomycetales bacterium
AGCGTTTTCCCGCAGGTACTCAAACGGATCGGCCACAGCGGCAGGAAGCGACGCATTGGAAGCCAGCGCCACACCCCGCGCCGAGCGCGCCGCCCCCCGCAGCGCGGCCGGCTTCACCTGAATCAACAGTTGCCCCGGAACAAACCCAGGCAGCTTGCGTAAAGACCGGTTCGCCGTTCCCCCCGCCCGCCGACTCCCCCGCAGCGCTCCCATGTCTCCGCCCTCGCTAAAGGTGTCGCAATGAGGCACCAGTGCCCCGTGGGCGACGCAGCCTGCGTCGACGCCAAGGCACAAACCGCGTCCGCCACGAACCCAAGGCACGCCAGCCTATAAGCCGTTACCAAGTTACCACCCCGCATCACGCGTCGCCAGCAACACCCAGGTGCCAAAGACCCTTCGCCGCTCACATTCAAACTTTCTCCGCCCCACCCTTTTGCACTCTGCATCATCTATTTCTGAGATCTGGAATTTGAGATTTCGAATTTGAAATTCTCGATTTCAGTTTCGACCTCTCCCGTGGCTGCATCACACCATTAAGGAATCGCGCCCCAGTTGGGGCTTTTAGGTTTCGTTTGCCTTTCCACCCAGGGCTAAAGGCGCCCTGGGCTTTCGAATCGCGTCGCGTTGCGGCTGACAGGTTGGTCATGTCTCCGACATGAGTTCGACCGTTCTTGCGCAACGATGTGATTCCCTCGCCTCATAGACCCCAAACCTCGCCCCACGCACCTCGCGCGCCGCAAAACCTGCTCTTTACATGTTTTCCTGTTCCTGCTACATGCCCCCTCTCTCCAACTCTCACACCCCAATATTCTCCTTCGACTACTCCGCATTTCGGCGGGTCGGGTGATGCGTTGCGCTGGGCGCTTTGGTCGGGTTTTTGCCACCGGGGCGTTGGGCGCGGCGCGTCGGCGGGCGCCATTGCGAACGGGGGGCGCATGCGCAGGTCGGTGACTGGTTTTTGGACGGCAGGGCTTGTGTTCCTGGCCGGTTTGTCGCTGATTTCGGCGGGGTGTGCTCCGTTCCTCGGGGGACTCATCGCCAGTTCGCCCAATCGGATCAATCCGTTGGCGGATACTCGGACGACTCTTTCGCCGCCGGCGCGGCGCGTGTTGGGAATCGATCAGCAGTTTCGTGTCAAGGTTCCCGATCCCGAGGCGTCGCTGGCGGTGTCGGTCATTGAGCCGGTCGATCAGGATGTTCCCCATGGTACGATCCTTGTCGTGCATGGAGTCTGGGACGAGAGCTTGTGGATGCTCGGGACGGCCAAGATGTTGGCGGAAGAAGGCTATCGCGCAGTGCTGGTCGATCTCCGCGGACATGGGCGGTCCTCGGGAGAGTGGATGTCGTTTGGCATCCAGGAAGCGGCGGATCTGTCGCATGTCATCGATGCGCTGGAGGAACGCCGCCTGGTCGAGGGAGCGGTGGGGGTCTGGGGCATCTCCTATGGCGCCACGACGTCGATCCATCTAGCAGGACGAGACCCGCGCATCAAGGCGGTCGTCGCCGTCGCACCGTTCAGCAACATGCGCGATGTGATTCCCGATTATTCCCGGACGATTCTGCCAGGAGTTGGCGGGTTGATCTCCGACGACCTTTTGCAGGAGGCGATCACCGAGGCGGGGAAGCAGGGGAATTTCGATCCGGATCATGCCGACGCCGTGGCCGCGATCCAGTCGACCGATGCCCCGGTTTTGCTTTTGCATGGCGAGGAGGATTGGATGGTTTCCCCGTACCACTCGCAGCGACTGCACGCTGCCGCCCGCGACCATAGCGAGCTTGTGAAGCTCCCCAAGATCGGCCACGTGGCGATCTGGTTCGATTCGGCGAACGAAGTCCAGTCGCGCACGAAGGCATGGTTCGACCGCTGGCTGAAGCCGAGCGAGGTCGCCCTGGCTGACGCGGCGAAGTAGGATCATCTGCGCCCGGACAGTCGCCGCCGATGGAAGTCAGTTGACGCGAGCCCTCTGGCACCCCCGATGAGGGGGCGTCGGACGCCGGCCTTGTTTCAACTGGAATTCCTCGCGTGCCATGCATTCGACCGATTTGATTCTGACGCTGACTGGCAGTCTCGCCGCGGCGGTCGTGCTGGGATACTTGTCGCAACGGATCGGCTTGTCGCCGATCGCCGGTTACCTGGTGGCGGGCTGGGTCGTCGGGCCACATACGCCGGGATTCGTGGGAAACCAGGAACTGGCGGAGCAATTTGCCGAAATCGGCATCATCCTGATGATGTTTGGCGTCGGATTGCATTTCCACCTGAAAGATCTGCGAGCGGTCCAGCGGATCGCGGTTCCGGGGGCGATTGGACAAAGCCTGGTCGCCACATTGTTGGGGTTGGCGGTGGGGGTCGCCGCGGGTTGGAGTTGGTCGGCGGGGTTGATCTTCGGCCTGTCGATCTCCGTGGCCAGTACGGTTGTGTTGTTACGCGTTTTGTCCGACAGCGGCGCCATGCACACTCCCGCCGGCCACATTGCCGTCGGCTGGCTGGTTGTGGAGGATCTGCTCACCGTCGTCGTGCTGGTGTTGTTGCCGGCGCTGGTGGGTCCGCAAACGGCCGCTGCCGCGTCGGCTTTTAGGCTGTTGGGGCTGGCGTCTCTCAAGATTGTCCTGCTGGTGGGGTTGATCTTCATCGTGGGGCAGCGGGTGGTGCCGTGGATCATCGCCCGGATCGCGGCCACACGCTCGCGCGAGTTGTTCACGCTCACGGTGCTGGCGCTGGCGTTGGGGATCGCGGTCGGTTCGGCCCAGTTGTTCGGCGTTTCGGCGGCGCTAGGGGCGTTTCTGGCGGGGATGGTGGTCGGTCGGACGGAGTTCAGCCTGCGGGCTGCCACCGAGGCGCTCCCGATGCGCGACGCGTTTGCCGTATTGTTCTTCGTCTCCACCGGGATGCTGTTTGATCCAGGGAGCCTGATGGAGTCGCCGCGACTGGCGGTGGCCACCGGCCTGGTGATCGTCCTGGCCAAGCCGCTGGCTGCCACGTTGATCGTTCTGGTGTATCGGTATCCCCTCAAGGTGGCGCTCTCGGTGGGAGTGGCCCTGGCGCAGATCGGGGAGTTTTCGTTCATTCTGGCCGGGCTGGGGCGCGAATTGGAAGTGCTCCCCGATGCGGCGACCGACGCGCTGGTCGCGGCAGCCTTAGTGTCGATCACGCTGAATCCGCTGCTCTACCGCATGATCGGTCCCTGCGAACGCTGGCTTATGGGGAATCGCCGATTGAGGGAATGGCTGGCACTCCGCACGGCCGCCGTGGCAGGGGAAAAACCAGCGGCGCCTATCGACGAAGGGGGTGCACACCGGGCGCTCGTTGTCGGGTACGGGCCAGTGGGCAAGGCGCTCACGCGATTGTTGCGTGAGAACGGCATCGCGCCGACGGTGATCGAATTGAATGTTGACTCAGTGCGGCAACTGAAGCAGGCTGGATATCCCGCAGTGTATGGGGACGCCGGCCACCGGGAGACGCTGATCGCCGCCGGCGCCGTGGATGCGGGAACCTTGGTTCTTAGCGCTTCCGGCAACGGAGGAACCGCAGAGGTCATTCGCCTGGCTCGCGAGCTGAACCCCCACATTCGAATTCTGGTTCGAGCAACATACGTCAGCCAGATGGAGCCGTTGAAACAGGCTGGGGGGACGCAGGTGATCTCGGAGGAAGCCGAGGTTGCACTGGGGCTGATCGAAGCGATCCTGCGTCCGCTGGGAGCGACCGGGGAACAGCTCGACCGGGAGCGCGACCGCTTCCGTCGCGAGGTGGCTGCCGCGCAGGGAAAGCTCCGGCGCGACGCCGAGTGTCCCCCCATCGCCAGCGGGGTAACTACGTGCCAGCCAAGGAACAACGTCAATGCGGCGAGCGGCTCTTAGCAGCAGGTTTCCAGGGTCGAATTGTCAAGGGTAGAGATTCTGCACATAGGATCGTTCCAACTGGGGCTTCGGTCTAGCCTCCGAATCTTTCGCTCCATTGACACGAGTGATGTCAGGGCGTCGCCGATTCCGGGCACAAGGCCGATGATCGCGTCGAGGCCCAAGCGTATTCGAGTTCCCGGGATTTCAAACACGCTGTCCATCCACCGCGCGAGCAACTCCACGTCTTCGTCGTCTGAACGCCATCGTACAGGATCGGCAATCAAAACAGGCTCGATCGCTTGTGGGGACATGGCACAAAGATTGTTTTCATCACATCCTGGATGGGCAAGCCACAAGCTGAAATCGCGACCTTGGATTACCGTCGGGAAATGGTCGTCCTCGTCGTACCACGTCCTGGTTCTGTGCCATTGGCAAGGGATCTCCAGAAGGTTTTGCTGCTACTGCTGTCGGTCGAGGCTGAGCCTGACCGAATTCACGAATGGCAGCCCCCCCCCGGGTTCGGCTTT